>JAFLTU010000005.1:0-28351 GCA_022509125.1 Muribaculaceae bacterium
GCCTCGCTTTTAATCTGTGCCATGGTTATATATTTTTAATGTCTTGAATTTTATCATATTCAGCATGAGTGCCAACGAAACGGATATATACTGTTTGAGATGTGAATTGAATCAGCACAATAAGTCTGAAGTCATTGCCCTTGATGTTGAAAACATATCTTTGGTTACCTACGGCATCAACACTATTAAATGTTTCTTTTATATCTGCGAAATAGTTCCATTCAGCTTTTTTTGTTTTCTCGTACCATTCTTCAAGAGCCGTTTTTGCTTGAGGCATCTTGGTGAAATATTCTACCAATTTACTTTTCGAGATAATCCTCATTAATATAAGCTTCTTAATTTAAACAAAAGTAGCCAATATTTTAGAAATAGCAAAATATTTTCGGAAATTCTTAAAAGTATAATATATAACTTCAGAAGAAATTAACAACGTTTGCAATCAAGTCGCTCTTCAATCTTAGAGAAATCAAATTAGGAGTGATGTCAAATTACAGAAATGATTGAATGAATATATTTACAATATATTTTAAAAATAGTTGAAAATATGTAATTTAGAACGCATAATGATGAATTAGTGTTTATATGCCCAAGCTTAAAGTCTTTAATTTTGATCAGAGAGATTATCCATTAAATGAACGTTTTGAGATTTTAGACTTTTCAGATAGCCTGGAAGATATAAAATCTTCACCTACTTATATTGATGGGTTTTATTGTTTCCTTTTATTAATGGAAGGGGAGGCTGAGTTATCTGTATCAGGTCAAAAATTTAAAGTAGAGTCGCCCTCTCTAATAACAGGATTGCCCGGTGACACTTGGGAATGGAAAAATTATAATATAAAAAAAGGATCTTTTATTTGTTTTGACGCTCCGACAATAATGGCTGGTTTAAAAGATGGGTTCTCTTTAGATCCGATCCCTTTTCTTAATCCCCATAATAGATGTCCTTTGATACCTATTTCATCATATAGATTTCAAAAATTGAAATCCTTAATCGAAGAAATGAAGGAATGTCTGTCCGACACTCCTATCTTCTTTGATTTATTGAGAGCCCAGATATGGCAGTTTATTTTTCTTGCCGAAAAAGAATACACCCTTAATGGGAAAGGGGGTAGGAATAAAATGGCCAAAAATCATTTGGTGGATTTTATACATTTGGTCAATCTTCATTTTGCAGACCACCATGACACAACATTTTATGCGGAGTCACTTAATATTACCCCAAACTATCTAAATAAACTGGTGAAATCCAAATTAAATATAAGCGCATTTCAATTCATACAAAATAGGATTATTTCAGAAGCTAAGACTCTTTTAAGATTAACAAGAATAAATATAAATGAATTGGCCTTTAGATTAGGGTTTGAAAACACATCATATTTCATCAAGTGTTTTAAAAAATCGGAAGGTATGACTCCCTTGGAGTATCATAAATTGGGAACACTTTAATTTAATTTTAGGAATCAATTTGATTATTAATGAATTAATTTTCCCTTTTAATCGTATAATTGTCACTCTTTGTTCTATTAAGGATTGCTTATCGATTGTAATTTTGCAGACGTGAAATTCTGTAAGATTTAATTTCCCACCTATAATTAATCCTTAAAATCTATTCATTGTATTTATGACAATTACCAAGATTAAAAATCTCCTATGCTGTTTAGGCATGGTAGTGTTGCCATTTGCCTTCTCTTCCGAAACATTTGCCACTGATTTGCCAGAAAGAATTGAGGATGGCAACATTCTTCATTGTTTCAACTGGTCAATTCAAGAGGTGAAGGAAAACCTTCCAAATATAGCGGAGGCCGGATTTGTGGCAGTGCAACTTTCCCCAATGCAACGCCCTTCAGCAAAACGGGGTGATTCCTGGAGTGATTTATACAGGCCTTATGATCTTTCATTTCAAGAAAGCGAAGCGATGGGTTCTTTAGAGGATTTGAAGAATCTTTGTGCTGCGGCAAATGAACTTGGCATTAAAGTTATAGTGGATGTGGTTGCCAATCATATTGACAGAGAGGACGGTTTTCACTTGGAGTGGTGGGAGCAAGGCACACAAGCAAGAATCAGAAAAGACGCAGGCCCCATTTCTTATTCCAACAGAACGTCAATAACAACAGGGTTGATTGGAGATTATGCTTATGAAATCAACACTGAAGCCACAGCAGTCTTACAAAAAGCGAAGAAATACGTTACAGACCTCGCCTCATACGGGGTTTCAGGCATACGTTGGGATGCAGCGAAACATATCGGTTTGCCGTCTGAAGACAGTAATTTCTGGTCAACTGTCACCACCGCGGTCGACGGCATGTATCACTATGGCGAAATTCTCGATAATCCTTGTTCGAGTAACTACGGAGACATTGTGAAGGAATATGCCCAATACATCGCTGTAACGGACACATATTTTTCTAATGAAGCAGCCCAGAGCAATAATGGAATTGCTAAAAGGAAAAACGGGGAGTATGCTCCTTTAGTGGGAAAGGATAAATTGATATACTGGGCTGAAAGTCATGACACTTATTCAAACACCACACAATTCGGGGGTTGGAGCAACAGCAAAGATCAATCGGTCATCAACCGTGCATATGCTGCAATGGCATGTAGGGATGGAGCAGTGGCCCTATACCTTGCAAGACCCGGATCCTCCGGTTTTAATAATATAAAACTGGGTAAAAGCAGCACCGAAGAACAGGATAAAGCAGGTTTCCGGAGTGAAGTTGTAAAACAAGTAAATGCTTTTAGGAATGCCATGACGGGGCGTGAGGAATTCTTCACAAAAAGTGAAGATGCCAAAGCTGTGTGTATTACAAGAAACAATGGCGGAGCGGTGATAATAACGGAACCCAATGCTTCATTCACAGTGCCTAATGGAGGGAGCTACTGTCCGGTTATTAACGGCATTATGAAAGATAAAATATCTGGCAACAACATAACAGTGACAACGGAAACCTTATCTGGAAAAGCCGGAGATACTGGAGTTGTAGTTATTTACACGACAAGCCTGTCAGCCAAACCGGGTGTAACAATTCAAGATTATGATCCTATAGATATCACTATTTATTATGATAATTCCACTACTAAATGGAATCAAGTGCTTTGCCATTATTGGGGAGGTTCACAAGAAACCGGGTTCCCCGGCGTGGCTATGAATAAAGTTGACAATGATTCCTACGATAGGGATTTATATTCAATCACGGTTCCTTATGGAAGTAATGTTTTATTTGCAGCCAATAATTCCACTCAAACAGTCAATCAAAAAAATGTGGAAGCCAACCATGTCTATAAAGGTTTAGCAGAAATGGAAGGCACAAAACATCTGGTGTTTGATTCAGGAATATTTGGAGATGAACCCCTCGAGCCTGAAGAAGATGACTCCAAATTTGTGACAGTATATTATGATAACTCAATTACTCAATATTCTATTCCCTGTTGCCATTATTGGGGAGGTTCGGAAACTACAACCTTCCCCGGTAAAGAGATGGATAAGGTGATGGATAATATCTACAAAATCACTTTCCCATCCGACAACAGCGGAATGCTTTTTGCTGATAAAGATAAATCGGCGCAAACGGGCAATGTCACTGATATTTCCAATGGCTACCTTTATAAAGGAGATAAAAAAGAAAACAGAACCGGGGTGACAAAAGTAGGTGAATATAATGAAGAAAATAATGGAGATGGCCAGGACACTAAAGATACTATCACCATCTATTATGACAATTCACTCACAAAATATGAAGAACCTGTATCTTGTTATTATTATGCTACCAATTTAAACCCGGTAAAATTCCCGGGTGTAGCAATGACTCCTCTTGGTAATGATATCTATAAAGTGGAAATTCCAACAGGAGAATGGACACTCATTTTCGATAATGGTATAAATTCAGGAGATAATGCACGCCAGACTGAAAATAGTCACAGCACAGGAAAAGATGGTTATATATACCAAGGACAAGAAGAAACTAACACCCGTAATAGAAATCTACTTGACGATGGAAAACCTTATGAGGAAAATAGGGTGGAGGATCCAATAAAAGAAATTACAGTGTATGTTAATTCCTCAACTGTGCCATATCTCTATGTTTGGAATGGGAATGAGAAACTTAATGGAAATTTCCCGGGAAATCAGATGGAAGAGAGTTCGTTGGTAACTATTGGAGACAACCGATATTTTTCACAGACATTCACAGGATATGAAATCATAAATGTGATTTTGACCAATGAAGATAGGGTGCAAACTTCCAATATCGAGAATATCTCCGAAGATATTTTCATAAATTGGAGTGGCGACAATAGATATGAAATAATTGAGGATCCGGAAGGCGAGTTAAATTCATGGACTCCCATGGCTATGGTCACGGTTTATTATGACAATAGCCTTACCCTTTGGGACTATGTGAATTGCTACACTTATGGAAATGGAGGAGAATATCTCGGAGGCTTTCCGGGTCAGGCGATGAATCTTGTGGATGATGAGAAGAATCCTAACATCTTCAGCATAGAAGTGCCGGAAGGCAACAGTGTAATTTTCAATTTCGAGGGAGATGCAAATCAGACTGTGGATATCGATAATGTAGGAGAAGGTGAACTATTTATCGGATTCGAATCTAAAAATGAAACCGGTAAATATGATGTGACAAGATCCACTTGGAACGATTCAGAAGAAAAAGAAGATGAAACTGAAAAGGAAGAACCGGAAGAAGGACCCAAAGATGAGCCGGTAGAGGAGCCCAAAGATGAACCGGAAGAAGAGACAGAATTCATAACTATTTATTATGATGATGTCTACACTAACTATTCTTTGACTGGCAATATTGGGAAAGTAAATTGTTATTATTACAAAGAAGGCCAAACTTATACAGAGTGGCCCGGAGAAGAAATGGAAAAGGTGGTCGAATCTACTGTAGAATCTTATTCTTTCCGCTCTGAGGGGGATCCGGTGTTGTTTAAAATTGAAATTCCTAAGGATTGCAACGGCGTAGTCTTTAATGACGGGGCTAAAGAATTTGGTTTACAAACCATAGAAATAAATCAAGAGGATCTGATGCATAATAGAATTTATATAGGCACCTTGGAAGTGGACGAAGAAAACAATCATCTTGTAATTATTGGAAATATTTATAGTGATAACACTTCGGGAATCCAGGATATGATTACACCAACTAATTCCAAAGATTTGTTTTATGATTTACAAGGATTCCCCACTTCTAATCCTCAAAAAGGAAGGATTTATATAAAATCCGGAAAGAAAATCTTGGTTTTATAATTATTTTATGTTGCCAAAAAAACTGGATATTTCTTAAAGATAAATGCCCTGAAGGTTCAAAACCTTCGGGGCTTTTATCAACCTGATGCATCATAAAACAAAGGAGACTCAGAGGTCGGTAGCGTTCGTATATTCCATAGATTCATGGAATAAATATACTTTTTTATTTCATAATATCGGTAGAGGGAAGGCAGGTTATGCCCATATTTTCCATATCGAAGATATTGGCCTTTGCAACTTCATCTGACATTGCGGAACAACAGTCGGTCACCACAAAAGTATTATAATCCAGGCTCATTGAATCTACCGCTGTTCCTCTGACGCAGTTAGGATACTGTGTGCCGGCGATATAGACATTTTTGGTTCCTAATCCTCTGAGCAGGATATCAAGCTCTGTTCCAAAAAAAGCACTGAACCTCTGTTTGGTCACCTTTATATCGCCGGGTTGGGGAGCAATTTCGTCGGGAATCTCGGCGCTCCATGTTCCGGCGATGCAAAAAGGCTGTCCTTCCTCAAAAAAGTGGCGCCGATAATTTTCTGCATCAATCCCGGAAGGAAGATGAATTCTATAGAGGTAAATTACGGCCCAATCATTGGCCCTCCCGAATTCCAGGAATTTCTTGATGGCAGGAAGTGTCGCCAAGGCTCCTTTGATGCATTGGGGCGATTTTGGAGAGACCCATGCATTCTCCATATCCACAACCAATATCGCATTTTCGGCACTGGTGAGCATTCCATCTATTTTCTTTGGTTTTTCCATAACTTTCAGATTTAGAATTTACTTATTTTAATTGAATAACAAAAAGAAAAACCTAATAGTTTGAAATTCTGTTGATTTAATTTTGGTAGAGATGGTGATATGACTTCAATAAAGCAACTGACAATTTCTTCACGGCAGTCTGTTTCATCAAAATAAATGGAATATTTGTTATCAATTGGTCAAAAATAAAATAATGTTACTAATTGATTGGTTATATTGCTAAGAGACTCTTAAACCCAATCAAAAGGACTACCTTTATAAATTCCATATTGATGTTTAGAATAATGTTGCTGGCCGGAGTCGGCGGATTCATAGGAACTTGTTGTCGGTATTTGACCAACCGTTTATATCTTACTTATTTCCAGTCAACCCTCCCCTTAGCCACATTCACTGTGAATATCCTGGGATGTTTCATACTCGGGCTAATTTTGGGTTTGCTTAATCGAGCCGGCATAGTGTCTCAAGAGGTCAATGCATTCTTAATAGTGGGGTTTTGTGGGGGCTACACCACCTTTTCAACCTTTTCCTATGAAACCTTAAATCTTGGAATGAATGGAGAACTATTGACATCTCTACTTTATGTAGGGGCAAGTATAATCATTGGGTTAATCGCCGTGTGGTTGGGGATTGTTGTTGCAAGATAAAATTAAACGGAAAAGTCAAGAGAAATCTTGAGGAAATTTAATTAAATTTGTGGAACCGAGTTCTAAGGAAATTGAGGTATAGTATATTAAATTTCAACTGATGAGAAACGACAAAGAACTTGAGGGAGTCACCCATCTGGGAAACCAAGGGACTGTCTATCCCCAAGATTATAATCCCGGGCTGCTTGAAACTTTCGAAAACAAGCATCCGGAAAACGAATATGTTGTCACACTTGATTGCCCGGAATTTACTACTTTATGTCCCAAGACGGGCCAACCGGATTTCGGTCATATCGTGATTTCATATATCCCGGGAAAAAGGATGGTGGAGAGCAAAAGCCTAAAGCTTTATTTATTCAGCTTCCGCAACCATGGAGATTTTCATGAAGATGTGGTCAATATAATTATGAAAGACCTTAACGCCTTGATGTCGCCAAAATACATAGAGGTGAAGGGATATTTCATGCCCCGGGGAGGCATTTCAATCCATCCTTTTGCAAATATGGGGGATGATGAACATCGGCAATTGGCAGAACGGCGCAGAGCGGCAGCTTTAGACACAGCATCTCCTAAGGGATAATGGAATGCTGACCTTAGTTTCATAGCTTGTGATATTGAAAAGATTAGCCAATGGAGAAAGACTCAGTCATCATATTGAGCGGAGGGATGGACAGCACGACTCTTCTTCATTTTGAAAAGGAGAGAATAGCTTTGGCCCTAAGCTTTGATTATGGATCTAATCATAATGCCCGAGAATTGGAATGTGCCTCTATTCAATGTGAAAAACTTGGGGTGCCTCACATCATAATCCCCCTAGACTTCATGAGGAAATATTTCAACAGCTCTTTGCTGAATGGTTCAGATGCCATTCCCAAGGGTGAATATGACGGGGAGAACATGAAATCTACAGTAGTCCCTTTTCGCAACGGCATAATGCTATCCATAGCTTGCGGACTTGCTGAATCACGGGGACTACGCCACGTGATGATGGCAAATCATGGAGGCGACCATGCCATTTATCCCGATTGCCGTCCTGATTTTACCCAGGCCATGAGCAACGCCATGCGATGCGGCACTTATGAAGGCATAACTCTCATTGATCCTTTCACGAATATGAGCAAAAGCGATATAGCTCGACTGGGAAGAAAACTTGGAGTGGATTTTTCTCTCACCTATTCTTGCTATTGCGGGGAGGAAGAGCATTGCGGAGAGTGTGGCACCTGCAGGGAGCGCAAACAAGCTTTTTTGGAGGCCGGACTCGAAGATCCCACTCGGTATAAAGGGTAATAGTGCCAAGTGCCAAGTGCCGAGTGCCGAGTGCCGGGTGTCGAGAACCGAGTGCCGGGTGTCGAGAACCAAGTATCAAGTCTGATAACCGAGAACCAAGAACCAAAGAATACCTAATACTCACTGCCTTGTATTACGTTAAGAAAAGATTTGAGATAAGCGCAGCCCATCGGCTTGATCTAAGTTATGAGAGCAAATGCACCAATGTGCATGGGCATAACTGGATTATTACCGTGGAATGTCGAGCTAAAGAGTTGAATCCCGACGGGATGGTGACCGATTTCACCCATATAAAACAAATGGTGATGGACCGTCTTGATCATTCCTTTCTCAATGATGTGATAGAAACCAACCCAACAGCCGAGAATATTGCCAAGTGGATTGTAGATCATGTGCCTAATTGTTGGCGCTGTGAGGTGCAGGAAAGCGAGGGCAATACCGCCGCCTATGAGAAGGGTGAATGAAATTTTTTGCTCCCTTCAAGGCGAAGGCTGTAATACCGGAACCGTGGCTATATTTATAAGGTTTTCTGGTTGTAACCTTAGATGCGGATTTTGCGACACGCTCCATGAAGAGGGAGAAATGATGAGCGATGAACGGATACTCTCCGAGATTAAGCTCCACAAGGCCTCAATGATTGTTTTGACAGGAGGTGAACCCTCTCTTCAGATCGACGAGGAATTTGTAGATAAGTTAAAGGGCGCTACCGGATTGCCGGTGGCTATCGAAACAAATGGCACCCGCCCCTTACCCTCCAATATCGATTGGATAACAGTTTCTCCAAAGGAGGGAATGACCGATTTCGGGGATGCCCGGGTTAATGATCATTTTATCGCTAATGAATTGAAGGTTGTGGATATCGGTCAAGACCTTGAATCCTATTTTAGGTTGGTTTGTGTGGGTCCCTCCACATCGATGTTGCTGCAACCCTGTTATGTTCCCGATCCTATAGAGAGAGAAAAAAATACCCGCCGAACAATTCAGCGGGTAATGGAAGATCCACGATGGAGGCTTTCATTACAAACCCATCGCTTATTGAACATTCCCTGATAGGGAATAATTAGGATCTAAGGGTTTTAAATTTAAAAATTTTTCAGCTATTACTTAGCCTCTTCGGAAGCCGCGGCCTTAGCAGATTTTCTTCTTGAGGGTTTGGGGGCTGCCTCTTTTGTGGGTTCAGGAGCGATTCCCACCAGAGCTCCGTCAACCATGATGCGTCCGCAATATTCGCATACAATCACTTTACGGTGCATCTTGATTTCGAGCTGACGTTGAGGTGGGATACGGTTGAAGCAACCTCCGCAAGCGTCCCTCTGCACAGTGACGATAGCAAGTCCATTGCGGGCATTCTTCCTGATTCTCTTAAAGGCTGCGAGAGTGTAGTCGTCGATTTTCTGCTCCAAGTCTTTCACCTTGGCTCGGATATTCTCTTCCTCGATGCGTGTTTCAGAGACGATAGCATCCAATTCCTTTTTCTTTTCCTCAAGAATGTGGGTGTTATCGTTGAGACCCTCTTTAGTTCTTTCGATTTCCTGGCTCTTCAGTTCGATTTTCTCTTCCGCCTCTTTTATGTTTTTTTCAGCAAGTTCGATTTCAAGACCCTCAAATTCCTTTTCTTTTTCAAGGAAGGCGAATTCCCGGCTTGTCTTCACATCGTTGATTTGCTCGTCGTATTTTTCGATTTTTGCTTTGCGGGTTGTAATCTCTCCCTTTTTCAGATTGACAAAATCCTTAAGAGTCTTTATTTCTTCTTGGAATTTATCGAGGCGGGTCTGATAACGAATGATTTCATCTTCAAGGTCTTTCACCTCGTTAGGCAATTCCCCGCGGAGAGTCTTTATACGGTCGATTTCGGAAAGATAGGTTTGCAACCGGAAAAGATTCTGGAGTCGATCTTCGACGGTGCGTTCAATGTCGTTCTTCTTTTCAGTAGCCATACTTAGGGTTTATGGTTGGTTTATATTTTTACAGATTATACTTTAGAGTTGATAGGAATGTCATTCTAAAGGATTTTGATCGGATTTTTCTCATTTTCCGAAAAATAGAGAGAAATGTCGGGAGCTTTATGTCGGATCACTCTTGCGAGGATTTCCCGGGCGCAGAGTTCGCTCTCGAAGTGTCCTATGTCGGCTATAATGATTTCAGAACCGTAGGAGGCGAAATCGTGATATTTCACGTCGCCTGTCACTATGATATCCGCCTTGGCCTTAATAGCCGCCGAAATTAATGATGCTCCGGCTCCTCCGCATACAGCCACTCGTTTGATGACCACTGAAGGACTTTGAGCCGAATATCTGAGGGCACCCACCTGGAAAGTCTCTTTTACCCTTCTGAGAAACTCAATTTTAGGCACGGGTGTGATGTTGCCTACAACTCCGAGTCCGGCATTGGGATTAAGAGCCTGGGGCTCTAATATCTCCGTAGATTTTATATTAAGTTTTTGAGCAATCTCGTGGCTCACGCCCTCTCTGACCGAATCAAGGTTGGTGTGGGCGGAATAAACGGCGATATTTTCCTTGATGCATTCCACAACAAGACGTTGGGTCAAATCGGCACCCGTCAACGATTTCAATCCTTTGAAAATCAGAGGGTGATGGGTGACAATAAGATTACATTCCCTCTCTTTTGCCTCGCGGACTACATCTTCTGTGACATCGAGAGAGAGTAGGACTGCGGAAACTTCCATATCGGGATTTCCCACCTGTAGGCCGGCGTTGTCATAGGATTCTTGAAGGGTCTTCGGAGCGAAGTCTTCTATAATCCTGCCTATATCCTTTACTTTCAAGTCTAATTTTATTGATTTAAGAGGAAGATATGCTCAGGAATTTTTCTCTTTAAGTTGAAGTTGAAGCTCATCGAGCTGTGCCGGATCCAAGGGCGAGGGCGACTCATTCATGACGTCTCTTCCGGAATTATTTTTCGGGAAAGCTATGGTGTCTCTGATGGAGTCAAGACCGGCAAGGATCGAGACGAAGCGGTCAAACCCAAGAGCGAGACCACCGTGAGGGGGAGCTCCATATTTGAATGCCTCCATCAGGAAACCGAATTGCTCTTTAGCTTTTTCGGGAGTGAATCCGAGGAGTTCAAACATTGTGTTTTGCAATTCCGGATCGTGAATTCTGATAGACCCTCCTCCAAGTTCATTTCCATTCACAACTATATCGTAGGCTGTGGCCCTTACGTTGCCCGTGTCGGTATGGAGTTTTGAGATGTCATCCGGATTTGGGGAAGTGAAGGGATGATGCATCGCATAATAACGTTGAGTCTCCTCGTCCCATTCAAAGAGCGGGAAATCGATCACCCAGAGAGGAGCGAAAACGTTTTTATCTCTAAGGCCAAGTCGGGAACCCATTTCGAGCCGCAATTCCGAAAGCTGTTTACGGGTCTTCATTGCTTCCCCTGTCATGATAAGCATAAGGTCGCCCGGCTTTGCTTCCATTTTGTGGGCCCACTCCTTCAGTTGGTCGTCGGAATAGAATTTTCCCACAGAACTTTTTATAGAACCATCGTTTTCCAGTTTCACCCATATAAGACCCTTTGCCCCTATCTGAGGACGTTTCACAAATTCTGTGAGCTCATCTATCTGTTTTCTTGAATAAGAGGCACAACCGGGCACAGTGATACCGACAGTTATTTCAGCGTCATCAATTACTGAGAAGCCCTTACCTTTTGCAAGGGGAGTGATGTCTTTAAACTCCATGCCGAAACGGATATCCGGCTTGTCGCTTCCATATTTCTCCATGGCCTCTTTCCAGGTCATTCTGGGGAAAGGGGCATCAAAGTCTATACCTTTGACATATTTGAATATGTGTTTTACGAGCCCCTCAAACATGTCGATGACATCCTCTTGACGCACGAAACTCATCTCACAGTCAATCTGGGTGAATTCAGGCTGACGGTCGGCCCGGAGGTCTTCATCGCGGAAACATTTAGCCACCTGGAAATATCTGTCGAAACCGCTGACCATAAGAAGCTGCTTAAAGAGCTGCGGACTTTGGGGGAGAGCATAGAATTCTCCCGGATTCATCCTGGAGGGAACCACAAAGTCTCTTGCCCCCTCAGGAGTAGACTTAACCAAAATGGGGGTTTCGATTTCCAAGAATCCATTGGCATCAAGATATCTGCGAATTTCGAATGCCATTTTATGACGCAATTCGAGGTTTTTCTTCACCATCGGTCTGCGTAGGTCGAGATAACGGAATTTCATCCTCAAATCGTCTCCTCCATCAGTGTTGTCTTCTATAGTGAATGGCGGAATTTCACTCTTGTTCAACACTTTGAGACTATCGGCGATGATTTCAATATCCCCGGTGGGAAGATTTGGATTCTTATTCTCCCTTTCGGCTACCTTCCCGGTGATTTCAACCACGAATTCTCTTCCCAGCGAGTTGGCCAGATGGAAAAGGTCGGGATTTTCTGATGAATTAAACACCACCTGTGTGATGCCATATCTGTCACGCAGGTCAAGGAAGTTCATACCCCCCATCTTGCGGTTTTTCTGAACCCAGCCTGCGAGGGTGACGGTTTTTCCCTTGTCGTCTATGCGGAGCTCTCCGCAAGTTTTATCTCTATACATATAGGATAATGGTGAATTCGGTTATCGTAATTCGTTTTTATCTCAATCATTAATGGAGGTGGCATACCACTTCCCAATATGCAAAATTAATGATAAATTGCCGATTTGACTCAGTTAATTAAAAAAAATAGCATAAATTGAAATTTTCCTAATCTAAAAATAAATTTTGTTTGTTATATAGTAAAAACCTGGAAGAAGAAGTTTAACTATAAAAACATAAAATTATGAACGACGTATTAAACACAGAAGAAAGAAGAGATTTACCCGACAGCGTATTTGGATTGCCGGAAAGAAGAGAATATCCTATGCCCGATGCAGCCCATGTAAGAGCCGCTGAAGCATATTTCAGATATTGTCCTGAAGATCTCAAACCAAAGTTGGCAAGAGCTATATTGAGGTTTGCCAGAGAATATGGAGTTGACGTTGAGTCACCCACCGTGCTCTCTTATGCAAATGAATAATTCTATACCTCAAATATTCGTTGGAATGTAAGAGGCTCCGCCTCTCTTATTTAAGATAGAATTTATAAAAAGGAAAATTGATTGATGATGTCTGCCCGGTTGGCTAAAGTTAACCGGGCCGACTATTTTTTAGAAACCCTTTTTAGGGTTGAATAGCCTAAATTTTAATTGAGTGCTTAATCAATAATAACAAAGGGAGGATTGCCTTGACCCGCCTCAGGGTTCCCGTCATCTGGATTGGTGTCAGGATCGGCAGGAGGGAACGGGAGTGGATTGTCTTTGAGAAGGTCTATTGCAAAATCAAGAATAGCATCTTTCCCTTCCGCGAGTTCTTCAGCCGGAGAATGCACCTCGCATCCGGGAGAAGGGTCTATGCCATATTCGATATTATTTTTCCCAGAATCCAGAATCGGGCAAGCAGAGAAGCGGATTCCCCAACCAATAGGGAGTTCGGAAGTGAAGGGCATACCCCCTCCTCCTCCTGTTTTTGCCCCTACTATTTTGACATTAGGAAGATCTTTCATGACTGCCACGAAAGTGTTGGCTGCTGAGAAACAGGAACGGTTTGTGAGCACCACTATATCCCCCCTCCAGCCTATGTGGCCGTAAGAGGGTTCATACTCTATAGGATATGGTTCGGAAAAATCATCGTGGCCAGGTCCTGTTTTATGCATAAGGTAGGCTCCTGTTGTCTTTTTTTCGATAAAACGTCCCACCAGAGTGTTGATGTTAGTCAAGGCTCCTCCGCCGTTGTCGCGGATATCTATTATCAATCCACGGCTATTGGCCATAAGAGCCAGAATATAATCCAGCGTAGTCTCGCTGATGATGGTTGCAAAGGAGGGATAGTATATATAAGCGATCTCTCCCGGCAGCTGCTTATAGATGATGCCGCTGGCCGACATCCAATTGAAATCAAGATAATATTCCTCGAGTGTGCGCAAGTCGAAATCCTGGGGATAATCGCTCCACCAATTGCGATAATAGCTCACAGAAAATTTAGAAGAAAGATTGACATGGCCGTCCTTGAGCTCATCAAGCATCTGGCTGCAAAGGAAAAAGAGATCAAAAATCGTTGTTTCCTCAGTTATCTGGGATCGATATTGAGAAGTGATTTCTGCCCAGTCGATATTTTTATCGGCGAAGAAGCAATAATGCCGGTCGATAATATCAGCCAGAGCATCGAAATTGCCTCTCATACTGTCTTTATAAACAGGTTCGTCATGACACGATGAAAGAACCGTCAGAAGGAGGAGTAAATATAATTGTATTTTTTTCATTTTCGAAAAAGAAATAAGAAACCGAAGCCTCCCCGGTTTTTTGAGATAATTAATACCAGGCATAGTTGGCCTTTGAATGCTTTTTCAGGCCAATACCTCCGGGAATCACTCCGATTACAAATGAATTGGAGATTATCTTAGTGTTAAGATTGTTGGCCCATTGAGTATAGATATCGAGCCGATATCCCAGTAGCATTGCTGTTCGCCCGAAATCGAGAGTGATTGAGAGAAGATTATCCAATCTGAAATTATTACCCCACCAGCCGGCATGAGCCAACCCCTTGTGGTTGCCAAGATAAATTTCATAATAAGTTTCTCCATATTCCGGACAAAAGAAAGCGGAAACCAAAGGTAGTTTTATGCGATCTGCCACAAGAACCGGGAGCCTTCCGATGGTGAAGTGCTTGGAAATTGAGCCGGAAGCCATGATTGAAACGTTGGCAAGAGCCTCCACGGGGTTGTTGCTGTTTCTAAGCAGATAATAGGCTCCCCCAAAAATTCCCGCTCCTCCACCGGCCGTGACCTGGAAATTTTTTTGAAGGCGTTTTCTCCATTCGAGATGCCAGGAGAATCGACCTGTTAGCCCCACCATCCTTGCCGATTTTGCCGGATTCAGGAGATTGCAGAAATCGGCTTTAACATCGAAAACCATTATGGCACTTTCAGGATTGAAAGGCATGGCCTTGGCCCATAATCCGGAAATAGCCGGTTGAGTCCCTTTATAGGTCAAGGGAGTAAGATAAGATGCATTGACACTTATTCCTCCAAGTTCCAGACTGTATAGACCTGTTACGGGTCGTGACGTGGTAATACTATCTTGGGCCTTCACTGGAGAGATTGATGAAAAAATCATCAGAATTAAGGCTATAATCACCTTGGGAATGAAGACTTTAGCTCTCATCGGTATTATTTTCATCAATATCGTCGAAATCAAACAAATCACCCTGCACTACTTTAATAGCCGGTTCTGAATGTAAATCCGTGTCGACTAAATCTTCTTCAGTCTTCTCATCGAAAGAGAGGCTATCCGGAGTCACCGGCTCTTCCTCCGGAAATCGAGTGGGTTCCAGTTCAGTGATGGAGGCTATTTCATAATTGGAGATTCTTTTTCCTTTGGCTTTGAAACCTTTAACGGCAATGAATTCCTCTGCATCAATAATCATAGGGGGTCTGACAGAGTCGGCACCGCCATATTTCACTTCGAGGCGAGGATAAGGAGTGTCGGTCAGCAACAAAGATTTTGACTCTGGTTCGTTTCCAACAAATCTCTGAGGTTTGAGCGATGGTTCAAACTGGAAACGTTTCAAATAGGGATAGCGAAGCGAAGCATCATAGAGGGCCAGAGTCCACACTTTATGAGGATCGAATTTTTCAATCTTAAGGATGTTGTCTTCGTAATGATTGCTATCAGAATAGGAGGTTGTGAAATATTCGCCATCCTTCGTGATGACCAATACGAGGTCGTCTCCCTGGAAGACACCGATTTTTTCACCTCTTCCATCGTAGTTCAGACGCAGCACATCACGATCGAACCAGACTTCTCGTCCTCCGAGAGTGCTCGATCCCTTCTCCATTAGTTTCACATTGGCCACCTGATATTTTGTCACGAGATTTCCAAGCGAGTCTTTTCCCTTAATTTCCAGTTGGGAGAAATCCACAATCACATCCTTGGCCCGGGGTCTTCTGCCGGTTTCGTTGGGCTCATCCTTTAAGTCTACCTTCACGATTTCTGCTTCACCGTTAGGGTTGCAAGAAAGATATTCCACTCGTGAGTCAGGAGCCCCTTTGGTCAGATTATATTCTTTTTCGCGTGTGAGACCTGTGATAAAAAACCGCTTCTTATAGGAATAACCGAGTGGTTTGCCCTCCTCATCGGTGGCTCCCGGTTTTCCATGCCGATAAATCACGTTGAAAATAGTGCGTTTATCGCCCTTCTTGAACCTCCCGATATGGATGATCTTCTTTCCGACATATAATTTGTCTTGCACTTTGACAATTTTATACGTTCCGTCTTTATAGATGAGGAGAATATCGTCGATATCGGAACAAGAGAATAAGAATTCGTTGTCTTTGAGGGAGGTGCCAATAAACCCTCCGGCCTTGTCATAATAAAGACGTTTGTTAGCTTCGGCCACTTTTGCAGCCTGTATAGAGTCGAAGCCCCGGATAACAGTTCTTCGGGGATAATTCTCTCCGTATTTCTCTTTAAGATGAAGATACCAGTCTTTGGTGTAATCCACTATATGGTTGATATCATGGCGGATTTTCTCGATTTCCGACTCCATTTCCGCAATCCTTTTATCGGCTTTGTCGGCATTGAATTTCAAGATTCTCCCCATCTTGATTTCCCAAAGTTTGGCCAGGTCGTCGTCAGTTATTTCACGGTAGAATGATGGAAGATAGGGAGTGAAACGCCTGCGTAGATGGGCCACCGCTGTGGGCATGGATTCTGCCTCCTCCACCTCTTTGTCTTTATACATTCTTTCCGTTATAAAGATTTTTTCGAGCGAGAGACTGAGCCTTGCTTCCTGCGTTTCGTTGAGTTTGATTTCGAGTTCCTGTTTCAGGAGATTGAGTGTCCTGTCGGTTGAATATCTAAGGAGGTCGCTAACTGAAAGAAACTGAGGCTTACGATCAACGATTACGCAGCAGTTGGGTGAAATGCTGACTTCGCAGTCGGTGAAGGCATAAAGGGCGTCGATTGTCTTGTCTGACGAGGTGCCCGGCTGAAGGTGGACCAGTATTTGGGCTGTGGCTGAAGTGTTGTCATCGACTTTCCTGACTTTTATTTTTCCCTTTTCCATCGCCTTAAGGATGGAGTCAATTATGTCGGCGGTGTTTTTCCCAAAGGGTATTTCGGTTATGGCTAAGGTTTTGTTGTCGATTTTTTCAATCTTGGCTCTCACTTTAATATTGCCGCCGCGCGCTCCATCGTTGTAACGGCCCACATCCATCAGGCCTCCGGTCTGGAAATCCGGGTATAAGGTGAATTCTTCTCCATTTAGATAAGCTATTGCAGCGTCGATTATCTCATTGAAATTATGGGGCAGGATTTTTGAGGAGAGACCGACTGCTATGCCCTCCACTCCCTGGGAGAGCAGGAGCGGGAATTTTACCGGAAGAGTAACCGGCTCACGGTTTCTTCCATCGTAAGAAGGGGTCCATTCAGTGATTTTTGGGTTGAATACAGTTTCCAGTGCGAAGGAAGAGAGACGGGCCTCAATGTAACGTGCTGCAGCGGCACGGTCGCCGGTGAAAATATTTCCCCAGTTGCCTTGGGTGTCCACTAGCAGTTCCTTTTGTCCGAGTTGCACAAGAGCATCCTTAATAGAGGCATCGCCATGGGGATGATACTGCATTGTGTTGCCTACGATGTTGGCCACTTTGTTGAAACGTCCGTCGTCGAGGGTTTGCATAGAATGCAAGATTCGTCGTTGCACGGGTTTTAGGCCATCTTCGATATGAGGGACAGCCCGCTCTAGTATCACGTAGCTTGCGTATTCGAGATACCAGTCGCGAAACATACCGGTCAGGGCAGCCTTCTTATTAATTGCTGCAGGATTATAGTCGCCGGTCATATGGCCGGGGGTAGTCTCTTCCGACTCGTTTTGGTTGAGGTCCGGGATATCGTTGAGGTCGTTGTCTTCTGCCATCGAGCTTTCTAATGGATAGGATTTGTTTCTTATTGCAAATTTAACTTAAAATAAAATGAATGTCAATGTTTTTAATTAAATTTGCTATATGGAGCCGGAAATAGCCTTATATATGGTGCCGGTGGCGATAAGCGATGGCGCCTTGGATATGACGATGCCGGATGGCAATCGGGAGATTGTTGGAAGGATTCGTCATTTTATTGTGGAAAATGTCAGGACAGCTCGAAGATTTCTAAAAAGAATGTGCCCGGCTATCAATATTGATGAATTGACATTCCGGGAATTGAATGGCCACACGTCGGAAAATGAAATAAGCGGGATGCTCGATCCGTTGAGAAAAGGGGAGGCTATGGCAATGATGAGTGAAGCCGGTTGTCCTGGAGTTGCCGATCCGGGGGCATCCGTGGCCCGTCTCGCACAGAATGAGGGTTTCAAGGTGGTCCCCTTGGTTGGCCCTTCAAGTATTTTACTCTCCTTGATGGCCTCCGGATTAAATGGTCAGCGATTTTGCTTCAATGGTTATCTACCGGTAGAAAACAAGGAAAGGGAGAGAAAAATCAGGGAATTTGAGGCCAGGAGTCGAAGTTTAAATGAAACAGAGATTTTTATTGAGACGCCTTACCGTAACGTTAAATTGATGGAAGGTCTGTTAAAGGTCTTGGGCCGTTCCACTTTTTTATGCATAGCCTCCGATGTCACCGGCCCCGGTGAGAAAATTATCACACGCAGAGTGGAGGATTGGAAGAGAAAAGGTTTTAATCTTGAAAAGGTCCCAACAATTTTTTTGTTTTACAATGATGAGAATGAGAAGAAATCCTGATGGCAAGAAAGAAAATAACATTTGATGGAATAGGGGAATTGCCCTTCGATTGGGATGATGAGCCCAAAGAGCCGATTAGATATGCTACCTACGACCATATAATAAAGGCCGAGCCCAAAGGAGAAACAGAGAGCGACGGCCTGCTATATTATATTTCTTTCGGTTCAGGTTCGAGTGGCAACAGTTGCTATGTGGGCACATCCAATGGTGGTGTTATCATCGACGCCGGCCTGAGGGCAGATGAAATCGAGGCCAGGATCAAGGCTAACGGCATAGACATGAAAAAAGTTTATGGCGTCTTGTTGACCCATGATCATTCTGACCATGTGAAATATGCCTACACTCTGGTTAGAAACAATCGCCACATGAAGGTCTATTGCACTAATCGGGTGTTAAATGCCCTGCTGCGCCATCATAACATTTCGAAACGCATCAAAGATTACCACGTCGCTATTTTCAAGGAGATTCCCTTCAAGGCCGGAGATCTTGAAATCACTGCTTTCGAGGTTCCTCATGACGGGAGCGACAATATGGGTTTTTCCTTAGCCTTCGGCAATAGGAATTTCGTGCTTGCGACAGACATGGGTGAAGTGCAGTCGCGTGCACGCTATTATATTAGCCAGGCTGATTATCTTGTCATCGAAAGCAACTATGACCGCCAGATGCTGCGCACGGGAAGGTATCCGGAATTCCTGAAGGCCCGAATCCAGACCTCCATGGGACATATGGATAACAGGGCCACAGCGGAATTTCTAAAAGAAATCTATAGTCCACGGTTGCGTCACATCTTTTTGTGTCATCTCTCAAAAGACAACAACCGGCCTGATATAGCTCTTGAAAATACTCGTATAGCCCTTGAGGAAGCCGGAGCCGTTGTAGGAAGCGGAATGGAGACAATTGAAGACCGAAAGGCCGACGTTCAGCTGCAGGTCTTACCACGCTATGAATCAACTCGCCTCTACGTCTTCCGACCCTAATCTCAATTTTCCTCCTTCCTCTTTTAACTTTCAACATTACCTCGTGTAGAGGAACCTCTTGATACTCTTCTTGGGCGTTTTTTCAAACTCATTGGGCATGAGGTTGATTTTGGCAATCTGTTCATAGGGGGCCACTATCTTATTTAGCTCCTTGCGAACATTTTCCATCGTAGAATCCATATCTGCCAGTGCCACTCCCAGTTTATCCATGGCATCATAGTCGGGATAAACGAGGGCTACAAGTTTACCATCTCGGTCTACCACCAAACTCTCGGCTACAAAAGGCATATTATTGAGTTTGGCTTCTATTTCTTCAGGATAGATATTCTGGCCTGAGCCCGACAGGATCATGGTCTTATTTCTTCCTCTAAGGAACAAAACCCCATCTTTGTTGCGAGTGCCCATGTCGCCTGTGTGGAGCCATCCCTCCGAGTCTATTACTGCAGCCGTAGCCTCCGGATTTTTGAAATATCCTTTCATGCGGTTAGTGCCCTTTACGCATATTTCTCCGGGAATTTTTTCCGGATCTTCAGAGAGCACTTTCGATTCCATGTCGGGAATTGTTTTTCCGCAAGAACCCACTACAAATTCATTCCAGGGAGAATAGGAAATAAGGGGGCCGCATTCTGTCATGCCGTAGCCCACTGTAAAGGGGAACTTGATTTTATGGAGGAATTCTTCCACTTCATGGTTGAGGGCAGCTCCTCCAACAATCACCTGGGAGAAATTCCCCCCAAAAGCGTCGATAAGTTTTTTCCGGATTTTTGAGTAAACGAGCGTGTCGAGGAACGGCACAGCAAGAGTCCATCTGACGGCTCCCTTGGAAATCATCGGAAGTATCTGATTTTTATATATCTTCTCCAGGATAAGGGGCACGCAGATCACGAGCTTTGGCTTCACGTCAGAGAGGGCTTTAAGGAGCACACGGGGAGATGGAATTTTCCCGAGGATATAGACATGGACACCCTGAGCTAACGGAGTGAGCATATCGAAGGCACAGCCATAAGCATGAGCCAGCGGAAGGAAGGAGAGAGTGTGACTGCCTCTTACAAACAATTTTGCGTAAATTCCGAAACATACATTGCCCGAGAGGTTTTCTCCTGTCAGCATCACTCCTTTTGAAAATCCTGTGGTGCCGGATGTGTAGTTGATTTCCACAACCTCCGAGTTATCCCTGTCAGCATATTTTATATCGGAGGGTTTGAACCCGTCAGGATATTTTCTTTTGAAACGCCGCTTAAGGAGGCGAAGACTGCGCGAGAGTTCTATTTCAGGCACCTCATGGAGCGGCTTTTTCTGCTCTATGCTAACCACACCTTTGACATTCAGGAGTTTGTCGGGTTCCATGTGTTCCCAGATATGGTCCGAGACAAACAATAGGACAGCTTCAGAATGGTTGACAATATGAGTGACGTCTACAGGATTGAAATCTGAAAGAATCGGCACAATTATAGCCCCGTAGGCGATCGTAGCCATAAATATTTTTACCCATGTGGCAGAATCTTTGCCACATAGTGCGATTTTGTCACCCTCCTTTATTCCCAGGGATTGATAAAGCAAATGGATCTTGGCAATTTCTTCCGCCATTTCTCCATAAGTCTGGGGGGTGCTCCCATAGTTTGACAAAGCTGGCAGGTCCCAGTTGTCAGCAAAACTTTTTTCGTAGAGCTTTATAAAATTATCTATTTTGAAGGGTATTTCCATAGCTAAGATTTTAATCAGGTTGTGGCCGGTTTTTTATGTCCTTGTTTGGCCGGTTCGGGCAAAGGTTGTTTTTCATCGGTGACTCTTTCAAGCCATTTGAGCATTGCGAACATTGCGCCCATGGATATCAGGCAGACAACCATGAATACGAGCCATGCCACCCAAATCGGGCTGTTATTGTAGATCAGCGGACCAACCCAAAGCAGAAGGTTACCAACGGCTGTGGCGCCGAGCCATAGTCCCTGGCATAGACCCTGCATGTGGGTAGGGGCTACTTTTGATACGAAAGACAGACCCAAAGGAGAGATAAACAATTCGGCCACTGTCATAAAGAAATAATAGAGAATCAGAACCCACGGATCGGAGAGCAACGGGGCTTTCACTACTTCTGCGAGAGCCCGGAAATCTGAGCCTGAAGGATAATCTTTTACAAACGACCATATCATCATAAAAAGGTAGGCAATAGCAGCCAGACCCATACCGATTGCAATCTTCTTTGGAGTGGATATTTCTTTGCCGGCCTTAGATAAAGTTGAGAAAAGAATGATGATAAGGGGAGTGAGTAAAATCACAAAGAAAGGATTCATGGCCTGCCATATTTCAGGGGCAATAGAAGATGTGTCCATGAAGTCTCGTGCAAATAGGCTCATTGAGGTGCCGTTCTGATGGAAAGAGAACCAAAAGAAGACAGCGATACCCAAAACGGCAAAGAGGGCGCCCATTCTTTGTCTGATTTCAGTGGCCATTTCTTTCTTCTGTTCGGGAGTGAATTTCTTTTCTTCCTTAGCCTCTTTTTTGGATGGATTGGGAAGGCGGTTCATAGTGAAGAAGAAAATAGCCAGAGAAACGAGCATAGCACCGATAGATGCTAAGAAGGAGTAGTGGATGCCGGTGTTGAATACATCCAGATATTTTGTGCAGAATTCAGATATATCAACCTGGGCTGTGTGGCCAACTTGTGTTGCCAGTGCATAGAAATTTTCCAGGGTTTCTTCGGTCATGGTGTCGGCTTTGCCTAAATATTGATGACATAAAGCCGGGAATGAAGCATTGTAGGACATATTGTTGACGTCGAGCCACCAGCTTCGAAGCATAGGCGCTATGAAGGGTGCGGCCACGCCTCCAATATTGATGAAGACATAGAAAATCTGGAACCCGGAATCACGTTGGGCCGCATATTTGGGATTATCATAAAGCTGGCCGACAATGGCTTGCAGGTTTCCTTTGAAAAGACCGTTACCAAAGGCTATCAGGAACAGAGCGAAGCATGTAAGGGTAAGGAGCCATGCTGTGTTACCCTCGGTGGCCAAAATAGGTATGGCGAGTATGACATAACCCATTGTCATTACGAGGAGACCGCTGATAATAGTCCCTTTATAATTCATTGTGCGGTCGGCGATGGTGCCTCCCACCAATGAAAGAATGTAGATTCCTGCATAGAATACGGAATAAACAATTGTACTGGTCTCCTCGGCGAGTCCGAATTTGGAACAAAGGAAGAGCACCAATACGGCGTTCATGATGTAGTAGCCGAATCGCTCCCCCATGTTGCTGAGGGCTGCCGGTATCAGGCCTTTGGGTTGACTTTTAAACATATATTAGGTCTTTTTAGTTTTCAAGGATTTTGAAGGCACGGGCGTAATTGTGGATTTGCCTTACCATGGCAAGAAGGCCGTTGCTGCGGGTGGGGGAGAGGTGTTCTTTCAAACCGATCTTTTCAATGAAATATAAGTCGGCGTTAAGAAGTTGATCTGGGGTCCTGTCGTTTAACACTTTGAGCAACAGAGCAATGATTCCTTTGACAATCAAAGCGTCTGAATCCGCCTCAAAATGAATAGTGTCATCATCGTTCTTTTTAGCTGAAATCCAGACACGGCTTTGACACCCCTCGATTATATTTGCGGGTATTTTCTCGTTATCGGGATATGGGGGCAACGTATTGCCCAGATCTATTATATAAGCATAACGGTCCATCCAATCCGTAAGATCGCTGAACTCCGCTATTATTTCATCTTGGGTCTCGTTTATTGTCATGATGCAGTTTTATCTTTATCCGGGGATAGCAGGTATTTTATTTACCTGATCCTACCCTTCCCACAAAATTAAGTAAAATCCCCAAATATGGTATATTTTGTGCTTTAAAACACAAAATCAATTACTCAACTTTAGCATATTTAACTGCTAGATAATGCATAGGAGGGGCTAGTCACGGCGGAGACGAGAGAAAACTCGTGATTAGCAAATAAAAAAGAAAAGTGTGGATACATTAGTCCACACTTTTATGAAACTTTTATCAAATTTGTTTGCGATTTATTTTTTACTTTTCTGTTTCTCCCCCTTATCGCCTTTGTTGCCTTTAGAGCCTTTGTCACCCTTATGATTTCGAGCGCCGGGTTTCATTCCCTGTTTGTGACCTTTGAATTGATTTTGCGGAGCATACAGATAACAGTTTTCCAGGAATACTACATATTGATCCGGAGTGAGAGTCTCTTTTACACCTTTGAGATAGTTTTTCTTAGCCTCGAGTTTCTTGGCTTGTCTTTCCTCCATGATCTGCTTTTTCTGCTCAGGAGTCAGATTCTTATTCTCCGGGATTTGAGCCTGTTGTTCAGGAGTGAGTTCCACGGGTCCAAGGCCCTGTTGAAGCACCTGAAGTTTCTGTTGCTGATCGTCAGTGAGTTGGATGCCATCGAAGGGGTTGAATTTCTTACCTTTCAGACCCTGAGAGCCCTTTTTCCCTTTGCCCTCTTTTCCGGTCTGGCCTTTTTCACAATTCCCGCAGTTCTCTTTTTTAGTGGTTGCTCCGGTCGTGCCGTCGGTTTGACTCTGAGCGTAGAGGCTGCCTCCGGAAAGTAGGGCCACTGCCAACATCATGCTTACAATTGATTTCTTCATTTTATTTCTTGTTAGGTTATTGTCAATTTTTAATTACTCTCTTTTTTCTGCAGAACTTTCAATCGTATCTTTTTTAAACGATACATGTATAAGACCTGCCGAAAGAAGCGAAGTTTAATGGGGGTTTATATTTTAAAATTCCTTAACAAAAATTGGGGTTTAAGCCCTTTATCATAAAATAAATTTTATTAATTTTACACAAAATAAACAAGAAAACGATGGAAAAAGCGAATAAAGAATATTTGGCCCGTCTTCGCGATGCAATGAAGGCTCATGGGATTGACGCAGTTGTGATATCGGGCACCGACCCTCATCAGAGTGAGTTGCCTCCGATGCATTGGCGCGGACGCGAATGGCTCACCGGGTTTGCCAGCGAGAACGGCACCAATGGCACAGCAGTTGTGACAGAAGGGGAGGCACTCGTGTGGACCGATTCCCGCTATTTCATCCAAGCCGAAGAGCAATTGAAGGGCACAGGATTTTCCATGATGAAGGAAGATGGCCCGGAGGCCGTAGATCTCATCGATTGGCTCGTGGAACATGTCAATGCAGGACAAACCGTTGGCATCGACGGCATGACATTCTCTGTGAGCTACGCCCAGAGAATAGAGCAGGAGTGTGGTGACAATGGAATCAAATTCAAATCTGATTTTGCTCAATTCGATTACATCTATCCCGAAAGACCGGGCCGACCGCTCAATAAACTATTTGTTCACGATGAAAAAATCGTAGGCCAGGATGTCGATTCAAAAATGGATGATCTCATGACAGAGGTTAAAGCCGAACTTGCAAACTCTGTATTGATATCCTCGCTCGACGATATAGCCTGGGCCACAAACGTGAGAACTGCCAATGATATTCTCTATTCGCCTATTTTTGTTTCATATCTTTATGTTGATGAAGGAAGAAGAATTCTTTTCGTCGACGAAGAAAAGGTGACCGACGAGGTGAAGAAACATCTCGACAAATATAATATCCGGGTTAAACCCTATGATTCCGTTTTAGAATTTGTGGCTGAATTGCCTAAGGTCAATCGTCTTCTGATAGACCCGGCAAAGACTGCGAGAGGGGTCTATGATAAGATTGGTTGCACCACTGTGTTCGGAGGGGCAGGAGTAGCCCGTTTGAAGAGCATCAAGAATCCTACGATGCTTGAAAATATCGACATCGCCATGGAGAAGGATGGAGTGGCGCTTGTGAAATTCTTCAAATATATCGACGAGAATATAGGGAGAAAGAAACTTACAGAAGTAGGCCTGGGCAACCTTTTAAGGGATCTGAGGCTTGCGGATCCTTCCTGTGTTGACGAAAGTTTCCATCCTATAATAGGGTGGAATGCACATGGAGCTATAGTGCATTACGAAGCCACTCAGGAGACTGACGTCGCTATAGAGGGTGATGGCTTGCTCCTGGTGGACAGCGGCGGACAATATACCTTTGGCACTACCGATATCACCCGAACCATAGCTATTGGCAATCCGACAGCTGAAATGAAGAGAGATTTCACTCTTGTGCTCAAGGGTCATATCGCCCTTGCGTGTGCAAAATTCCCCGAAGGGACAAGGGGAGCACAACTGGATGTTCTGGCCCGTCAATTCCTATGGGCAGATGGAAAGGCCTATTATCATGGCACAGGTCATGGAGTTGGCTTCTTCATCAATTGTCACGAGGGTCCTCAAAATATCCGGTTGAATGAAAATCCGGCAAGACTAGAACCGGGGATGGTGACAAGCGATGAACCGGGCATCTACATTGAAAATAAATATGGGATTCGCACCGAAAACCTTATTGCCGTAGAAAAGTGGAAGACCACAGATTTCGGTCCCTTCTTCCGTTTCAAGACTCTAACTCTTTTCCCTTATGATCAAAGTTTGATTGAAACCAGTTTGCTTTCCCAACAAGAGGTAGATTGGATCAACGATTACCACCGGAAGGTTTATTCGCGGCTTGCTCCCCTCCTCTCTGATGAGGAGAAAACATGGCTTGCTGAAAAAACCAAAGCAATTTCCTCTCCCAACTGTTAATTCTTCTTACCCTACTCATATAACCCTATGGCCATAATTAGAAGCGTCAGAGGATTTACCCCTGAAATAGGCAAAGACACTTTCATTGCAGAGAATGCAGTGATAGTTGGTGATGTCGTCATTGGCGATGAATGCAGCATTTGGTATTCCACAGTCTTGCGTGGTGATGTCAATTCCATCCGCATCGGAAATCGAGTAAACATTCAGGATGGCAGTGTGCTCCACACCCTCTATCAAAAATCCACAATTGAGATTGGCGACGATGTTTCCATTGGTCATAATGTCATAATCCACGGAGCAAAAGTGAGAGATTATGCCCTCCTTGGAATGGGAAGCATTATCATGGATGATGCTGAAGTGGGAGAGGGAGCTCTTGTTGCGGCAGGTTCTGTAGTGCTTGCAAAAACTAAAATCGGGCCTCATGAATTGTGGGCGGGATGTCCGGCTAAATTCGTTAAGATGGTGGAACCGGAGAAGGCTAAGGAGATGAATCAGAAGATAGCCCACAACTATCTGATGTATTCAAAATGGTATGACACACCTGAACACCGAGGCTCATAACCCGGAACAATTACCAATTCCAGATTACAAATTGCCAATTGTGAACCGGCCGACGTTGATAGAGTTGAAGAGGATTTATGATCCTCGGGGAAATCTTTCAGTAGTGGAGGAGAATAATGAACTTCCATTTGAAATTAAACGGGTGTTTTGGATTTATGACGTCCCGGGAGGCGACAGCCGAGGAGGACATGCCCACAAAGAACTATTCCAGTTTATAGTGGCCACAAGCGGAAGTTTCCATGTTAATGTCACAGACGGCATCAACAAATATTCATATTTTCTTAACCACCCTTTCATAGGAGTTTTGATTCCGCCGGGATTGTGGGCAACTCAAGATGATTTCTCTTCGGGAGCAGTATGCATGGTTATTGCATCTGATTATTATCAAGAGGAAGACTATATAAGAAACTACGATGATTATCTGAAATGGATAGAGGAGAAGGTCTGATTGAGATTGTGAAATATAGCCCGGAAAATAAAAGACTCTGGGACGATTTTGTGGAAGGTTCCAAAAACGGAACTTTCCTTTTTAAACGAGACTATATGGACTATCATTCCGACCGTTTTCAAGACAATTCATTCCTCATCTACAGAAAGGGTAAATTATATTGTCTTCTGCCGGCAAATATAAAGGAAGATGTCTTGTATTCTCATCAGGGACTTACCTACGGAGGGGTTGTGATGAGTGATAAATGTACAGCCGAAGGAATTTTAGATGTCTTTTCCTCTTTGAGAAATTATCTGAGCAATAGGGGTGTCAAAAAAATTATTTATAAACCTGTGCCTTATATTTATTCTTCTCGTCCCTCTCAGGAAGATTTGTATGCCCTGTTTCGTTTAAATGCAAATTTAATTATCAGAAATATTTCATCGACCATAAATATTTCTTCCCCTTTGAAATTCATAAAAGACCGTAGAGCCGCTCTCCGAAAGGGTATAGCCGCCGGATTGTTGGTGGAAGAATCGGATAATCTTGCACCCTTTTGGAGAATTTTGGAGGATAATCTTGCCGGGAAATATGGTGCGACTCCGGTTCATTCCCTCTCTGAAATGGAAAATTTGAAAGCGAAATTTCCGGGAAATATAAGGCTCTATTTGGCTAAGAAAGAAGAGAATGTGTTAGGAGGAATTTTATGTTATATCACAGAGAATGTTGTCCACGCTCAATATATTTCCGCCTCTCTTGAAGGGAAGGAATGTGGCGCTATAGATCTCTTAATGGATTTTTTGATTCATGAAAAATTCACAGAACGGAACTATTTTGATCTTGGCACATCAAATGAGGATGGAGGTCGTTATCTAAATGAAACATTAATTTATCAAAAAGAGGGTTTCGGGGGCCGGGCTGTCTGCTACGACACCTATGAAATACCTTTATAAAAAGGATTTGCTTTAGAGTTTAGAGTTTAGAGTATAGAGTTTAGAGTATAGAGTTTAGAGTTTAGA
>JAFLTU010000005.1:28451-81882 GCA_022509125.1 Muribaculaceae bacterium
TAGAGTTTAGAGTTTAGAGTATAGAGTTTAGAGTATAGAGTTTAGAGTTTAGAGTTTAGAGTATAGAGTATAGAGTTTATGGTTAAGTTTTTGGATTTGCTGAAGATCAATGAATTGCATGATTTGGAGATCGAGTGTGTGATTTCCGATGTTTTGGATTCCGGATGGTATCTTCAGGGACAGAAGACCGGGGAATTTGAGGAGGCTTATGCCGACTTTATAGGAACGAAGCATGCCATAGGCTGCGGCAACGGTCTCGATGCTTTAACGTTGATTTTAATGGCATATATCGAGATGGGGGTTATGGCTCCCGGAGACGAGATCATTGTCCCTGCCAACACATATATAGCCTCCATTCTGGCAATTTCAAGAGCGGGGTTAAAACCGGTCTTGGTGGAGCCTGATCCGAATACACTTCAAATTGACGAAAACCGGATAGAGGAGAAAATATCTTCTAAAACAAAGGGTATAATGATTGTGCATCTCTACGGTCAAAATTCATATACCGACAAGATCGGAGAAATTTGCAGTAAAAATGGGTTAAAACTCATCGAAGATAACGCCCAGGCTCATGGAGCTGTTTTAACCGCCGGAAAGATGAAGGGCAGAAAGACCGGCTCTTTAGGTGACGCAGCCGGTCATAGCTTCTATCCGGGTAAGAACCTCGGAGCATTAGGGGATGCCGGAGCCGTGACAACCAACGACGATGAACTTGCCCGAACGGTGAGAGCTCTCGGAAATTATGGCTCGCATAAAAAATACGTTTTCGATATGAGGGGATTGAATTCGAGAATCGACGAGATGCAGGCTGCTGTTTTGAAGGCAAAGCTTCCCTATCTTGACGGAGAGAACGAACGCAGAAGGGAAGTGGCGAAAATGTATATGAAAGGTATTAAAAATCCACTAATAACCCTTCCCGGAGTCTCATTGGGAGTTGATAATGTTTTTCATATTTTCCCCATATTCTTGAAGAAAAGAGATGAGATGCAGGCCTATTTGAAAGAAAAAGGAATCCAGACTCTCATACATTATCCTATACCCCCTCATCTTCAGAAATGTTATTCAGAATGGAACGCACTCACTTTACCTGTGACAGAAAAAATTCACAGACAGGAACTCTCCCTACCGATTTCTCCTGTGATCTCCGATGAAGATGTCATTGAAGTGATTAATGCCGTCAATTCCTTCCCGGGATAGTTTCAGATTTAATAATAAAAAATGCAGCCACGAAATGGCTGCATTTTTAGGTTGTATGGTATTATGATTATCTAACAATAATCTTGCTGCTCTTTGAAGAACCATCGTTCATGATTTCTCTCTTGATAACGACACCGTTATGCGGTTCTGCAACTTTACGCCCTGTGAGGTCGTAATATTCTATCTTTATCACTTCAGAATTGCCCTTCTTAATACTCTCCACGCCTGCATTTCCACTCAGGTCACATTTGTTGGCGTTTACGATAAGGCCTGTGGTTTTGTCGATCACAAATGCAGCCACGATTAAATTGTCTGTGTTTTGCACAAGCTCGTTGCCTATTATGTTGAAGGTAAAGGTATTGGGGTATTCCTGACCGTTAGTGATTGAAGCCGGAATGCTATTAGCGATGCCGTTCATTGCTGATACATCGATGGCAACGTCGTTGAATACCAGACCTGCAACCGGATCGGGCCATTCTGTCAATTCCTGGAGATATGATCCTTCATAACCCCCGGCTCCGGAGTAATAATTAGCCTGAGCCCAAGTAGGATTTGTCAAACCGTTGCTAACAAGAACATAACCTACTTCATAATTTGCATTCGTGAAGTCTTGAATGAATCTTGTGGCTGATTCAACAGTGATAATGCCTTCTGAAAGGGTTGCTCTCAAGTTGATTTCTCCAACAGTCATTTCATCAATAGAGGCTGCGATGTCATTGGAGATTCCGAATTCGGTCACATCGTCACTGCCATAGTAGGGGTCGACGGCCGGGTTACGATTTACACTTGCTGAGGGATATCCCGGCACTCTAACGGGATAATTCTGAGTCACTTCCATAGGGTCACCATTATGGTAGGCGATGGCTACAGCATTGTTACCATAAATTTCACCAATCATTTCCATGGCAAGGTAACCGCGGGTGCACCATCCGCACCAAAGACCGGTGTATTCCTCAACTAAAGGCTTATGTTGCGGCACGAAGGGAATAACGTTGACAGTGCATTCGATGGATGCAATGCTTGAATCGTTAGGCTGACCATTCACTTCAGTTATTTCTACCTGCAGAGTATGAGATCCCATTCCTTCCACTCCCTGGAAGTTCAAGGAGAGGGGGGAAGTGAGAGCAAGCTGCGGGTCGATCGGGCTTGGAAGAGAGAGAGTTCCCGTCTGTTGAGCGCCGCCGTCAAAACTATAGACGTAGCTTACTTCATTAATAGGATTAGCTCCTATATTCACTGCATTAAAATCAACGCTGAAGGCTTGACCGCTTTGGCAATAAATAGGTTTATAGCCCTGAAGACCTAAAGAATAGTCAGGATATTCACCTTCGATTTCAGCAACGATGAAGGCAACACCCTTAGCGTTGGCTGAATAATCCATCCATTTGAGCACTGATTGTTTCATGTGGAGCCAGAAACCATTGGAATTTGTTCCGGAGCTCAAGACAATGGGATTCTTTTGTTGGTCGGTGGAATTTGAAACAACAGACAAAGAATAGCCCACGTAGACTGGATCGGCGGTCAATGTGTAGGGTTCACTAAGATTTGCTTCAAGCACCTGAAGGTCATATTCTCCTACGGTGACTGCAGCCGGGGTAACGTCGAAGCTTGCGATGTCGGGAACGTTTACCTTGTTTTCAAGCGTTAGTTCGTTAGAAAGCCAAACTGATGTCTGTTCAATGCCTTCGGCTGTTGAGATATAGGCTTTGATTCCGGTGATTTTCTTGCCGGCAAGACCGGGATTGTTAATGCAGATGGCCACATCGATCAGCTCTTTTTTACCTTTACCATAGAGAAAAAGACTTTCATTGGCATAAGTATAGTCAAGGGTCGCATTCTCGGCCCAGACACCCGTTGAGGCGGCTCCTGCAATAAGCAGTGTGAGTAGATGTTTTTTCATTCCTAAATTTCCTTTTTTATTCTTTGTTAATCGGGTTTGAAACATACACTCTATTTCAAGTCTAAAAGACGAAAGGATATGGAGGTCCTTTCGTCTTTCTTTCATGAAAAGGGTCTATTTATTTCTTAACCACCTTCTTAGTCACGACCTTACCGTCGGAGAGGGTAGCGCGTTTGATGAAGATTCCGTTTTCAGGGTTAGCAACTTTCACACCGTTAAGGTTGTAATAAACTGCATTTACCTCGTTGCCGGAAATGATACCTTCTATACCTGTTGTCTCATCTCCCGTCTCAACATTGAGAGTTACAATGTCGCTTACAGTTTCGACATCATTATAAATATAGACTTCCTGTACGCCAAGAGTGGTATAACCATCAATATAAAGGCCTATAGCTCTTTCTGTGGATGATCCCCAAACGATATCGAAGCCGTTATTAAGATTAACGGGAATCAGAGTTGTCGGCTCATCAAGACCATCATAGATATAATCTTCAGGCTCCGGTTCAAATTCATACAATTCATCATCCACGTAAATTCTATAGTAGAGATTGTCTGTTTCAAGAAGGTTGCCGTTGGTGCCTATATTAGAGTAATCGAAAATAAAGTAGGTAAATCCGTAGTACTCAAAATATTCATCATCAATAAGGAGACCGGAAGGATTAGATGGAGTGCCTGAATAATCCGTCTGTTTAAATATTTTAAAGCCTTCAAATACATATAAAAGATAATTGGTATCCTCAAAGGCCGGGTCAGCTGTTATTGCAAATAGGTAATCCTGTTCGGCGCCTGTAATCACATTGTTTTCTATATCCACGTCAAGTTGATAAGTAGCAGCGGCAGGAGCATAATCCAAGGAAATTCCATCGTAGCTTACGCAGGCGGAGAAAAGCCAAAATCCATAATATGCACCCAATACTTGGCCCTGATTGATTGTTGCCTTGTTGCCATCAAGTTCTGCTACTACGACACCATCAGGAGCATATTCAGATAACCCTTTAATGTAGATATTGGCATCATCCATTCCTACATAGACAGGGTAGCCAGTCGTTCCGGAAATAAATGAATATTGGGTCATTTCGACTCCTTCGGGAATTGAATTGATATCAAGATCGGTAACCGGAGTGAATTCCTGGGAGTATTCAACACCGTCTATAGAACCGTCATCAGTATATAGCACACCAACGCCATATTCGTTGGGTTCTCCGGGAAGATCAAGAGTTATTGCTCCTGTAGCTTCGTCGATAGTATAGGTGAGAACGTTAGGTTCACCTAATTCGAAATCTTCAAAATCTTCACTGAGAAATTTCACTAAAGAGATGTCAAAGCCATATCCATATTCTGGATAGTAATCGGCTGTTTGTGGCAATTCAACTGTGATTGTGTTGCCGTTGATAGTGCCTTTTGTGAAAGTGCCGAAATACCAAAGAGTATAGAGGTCTTGGAAATAGACTTCGTTGTTTTCTCCGAAAACAATGATTGTGGGCTCGTCAACGATTTCCGTTTCTCCAAAATAGGAGTCATAACCGGTAGCGTTCTTGTAATAATATTTCACCTCACCTACGGGAGCAGTGATCACATCAGTAACGGGCAACTCATCGGCTCTTGTGGCGAGAGTCTTGGGAGCTTGGACTCTTTTGGCCTGGCGTTGCTGACGGATTTCCATTTTTTCAGCGGCTTTTGAGCCGGGTTGGAACTTCGGAGCTGCCTGCGGGGCTGCTATTGCAGCGGATCCGGCCAGGAGGCAGCATAAGGTCATCTGAGTAAAAATTTTTACCATAAAGACTTGTTTTAAGTTAGTAATTTGTTTTATCTAATTTTTACCTTAGATTCGGCAATTTTGCCAACTTTTTGCTATTAACAGGGCAAAAATAATAAAATTTTTATATTTAGCCAATTTTTATCATTTTTAAATTTTTGATTTTAAAGAAGAAATGATATCCTGAAACCCTTATGGTTTCAGCCAGTGCCACCTCTTATAATATAGTTTTGTGCAAAAGCAACTCAACTTTCGCATGTTTAATTTATTGATAATGCATAACTCCGGAGGGGCGAGTCACGGCGGAGGGGTTGATTTTAAAATAATCAAACAGGTTGGAAATAATTTAATAAAGTTAAGTAAGGTAATAAAATGGGGCAACCGTAAACCATATTAAGTTTTTTATTGTTAGAATTATAAAAAGGAAAAAAATTATCAAACTTAAAAACAGAAAATTATGGAAACAGTTGCGCCTCTCAAAGGTATTAAAGTAGTAGATTTCACAGAAGTTCAGTCAGGACCCTCCTGCACCCAGATGCTTGCTTGGCTGGGAGCCGACGTGATTAAGATCGAGCGTCCCGGAGTGGGCGATGCCACACGTAAAGAACTTCAGTTTAATCCTGATCTTCCAAGCTATTATTTCCTTCAGTTGAACTCCGACAAAAAGTCGTTGACTCTTGACGCCAAGACACCTGACGGAAAAGAAATCCTCACTAAGCTCATCAAGGAGGCTGATATGTTTGTTGAAAACCTTCACCCGGGGGCAATGGACAAACTCGGTTTCAGTTGGGAAGCGGTTCATGCATTGAATCCGAGATGTATCTATGGAACTATCAAGGGATTCCCTGAATCTTCAAAATATAAAGATCTGAAGGCTTATGAGCCAATCGCTCAGGTGACTGGTGGTGCAGCTTCCACCACAGGATGGTATGAAGGCGATTATAATATCCCGACTCAATCAGGTGCGGCTCTTGGAGACTCTAACACCGGCATGCACCTTCTGATAGGCCTCTTGGCTGCCCTCCAGCAAAGAAACCAGACCGGAGAAGGATGCTATGTTTATCAGTCGATGCATAATGCCTGCCTTAACCTTTGCCGAATCAAGACACGTGACCAACTCACCCTCGACAAGATCGGTTATCTCACTCAGTTCCCGCAATATCCTAATGGCAAATTCGGAGACTGTGTGCCCCGTTCAGGAAACACTGAGGGTGGTGGTGTTCTCGGTTGGACTTATAAGTGTAAACCGGCCGGAGGATATGATTCTGAAGTGGATGCCAATAACTATGTCTACATCATTCTTCAGAGAGGTGAAAAAGATTTCGAGCTGGCCTGCAAGGCTTTAGGATTCGAAGACTGGCTTACCAATCCTGATTTCAACACAGCAGATGCCCGCGATAGGCACAAACAGGAAATCTGGAAACGTATCGGCGAATGGACTGCCGACAAGACTAAATTTGAAGTCACTGAAATCCTTGGCAAAGCAGGTGTGCCTGTCGGACCGGTACTCTCCACTAAGGAAATCATGACCGACCAGTCTCTTTATGACGGCAACACTCTTGTCAAGATTGATCAAGGCGGACAGATTGGAGAATTCGTAACCGTGGGTTGTCCATTTACATTGTCAAGTTACCAGCCGACCTACGGTCCGGCTCCTTCACTGGGTGGAAACAATGAAGAAGTGCTCAAATCCTTAGGCTATACCGACGATCAGATTGCAGAGTTCGCAAAGAACGGTACAACCGAACCTCTTGCCAATGGTAAAATGTAATTCAGGGGAAAAATAAGTAAACAGGACACAGTGCTGAAATGCACTGTGTCTTTTAAGACAATTATAAAAAATAGAACAAAATGGCTACTATAGATAAAAGATTTAATCTCTCTTCGAGTCCCGATCCAAAGTTCCCGGAGCAGGTGACAGGGATGTATATCATGGCAGAGGCTCTGAAGAGGCTTGGTCTCGACACAGTTTATGGTCTGGTCGGAATTCCTGTGACTGAAGCGGCTTATGCCATTCAGAAAGTGGGTGGTAAGTTTGTAAGTTTCCGCTTTGAGCAACAGGCAGGTATGGCAGCCGGCATCCATGGCTGGCTCACACAGAAACCGGGAGTGCTTCTAACTGTTTCTTCTCTGGGATTTCTTAACGGTCTCACAGCAACAGCCAACGCCACGGTCAATTGTTATCCGATGATTCAGATATCGGGTGCCTCCGACCCTGAAAAAGTAGATATGAACGTGGGGATGTATGAAGAGCTCGACCAGTTTAACACAGCCAAACCCTTAGTGAAGGCTGCTTTCCGTTGCAGCCATGCCACGGATATCCCTTCAGCTCTGGCACGCGCATATCGTGCAGCTGTAAGTGGTCGCCCCGGCGGAGTCTATGTCGACATGACTGAACCTGCTCTCTCAGAGGTGATAGATGCTTCGGAGGCAGAAAAATTATTCTATACACCAATAGACCTATATTCTCCCGTTGCTCCTAATCAGGACTCTGTTAAGAAAGCGGCCGAATTGCTCATTTCTGCAAAGCGTCCGGCCGTATTGATTGGAAAGGGTTCGGCTTATGCAAGGGTGGAAGACAAGCTAAAGAAGCTGGTGGAAACCTATAATATCCCTTATCTTCCTATGTCAATGGCAAAGGGCGTGTTGCCGGATAATGGACCGTTGTCTGCTATTTCTTGCAGAAGTGATATTATGGAGAAGGCCGATGTGGTATTACTCGCCGGCGCACGTCTCAACTGGATGCTATCATTCGGAAAGGGAAAATGGAATCCTGATATGAAATTTATCCAGCTTGATGTGGATCCACAGGAAATTGATGTAAATGTGCCTATTGCAGCGCCGGTTGTTGGTGATTTATCTTTATCTCTCGATGCATTGCTGGCTGAGATGGAAGGGAAAACAATGAACACTGATCCTGCCTGGCTGTCAAGTCTTCAGACAGAAACGAAGGCCAAGAATGAAAAATTTGCCCAGCGTCTGGAGGATGCTTCCAAGCTTTCGCCAATGAATCATTGGAGCGCCCTGAGTGTAGTGAAACCTATTTTGGAGGCTAACCCCGATGTTATCCTCGTGAATGAAGGTGCCAACACGCTTGACGACACGCGCGATGCCATAGATCTGTTCTTGCCTCGCCATCGTATAGACTGCGCCACTTGGGCAATCATGGGCATGGGAATGGGTTCATGTGTCGGAGCTGCCATCGCCACAGGCAAAAAGGTTGTCGCTATTGAGGGAGATTCGGCTTTCGGTTTCTCCGGTATGGATTTCTCCACAATTACAAGATTCGGTCTGCCTGTGACGGTAGTTATCTTCAACAATGGTGGTATCTACAATCACATCGGAGTCAATCCGAGCACTAATCCTGAAACAGACAAAGACCCTGCTCCAACCACTCTTGACTTCGACCGTTACGACATGATGGGAGAAGTGTTTAAATGCGACCATGCTTATGTCACGACTCCTGATGAACTAAAGGCAGCCCTTGAAGCCGCGATAGCTTCCGGCAAGCCGAATATCATCAATGTGGAATTGGCACCGGATGCAGGGAAAGAGAGCGGACATATTGGATATCTTAATCCCACCCCGTTGATTGACTACACTGTTTGATTACAGATTTTTAAATCAATGTAATTTTAATTTTATATAAACCATTGAATTGTAAAAAAAATTATTAAATTTGCCGTGGATTCTCCGGAGTCCACGGTTTTTTGTTTTTACCTCTAAGGCCAAATCGAAAAACGATAAACTACAAACGACTAACAAAAAACTAAACACATGGATATAGGTCACGTAATCGTCTATGCCATCATCCCGATTTTGGTCGTGATGCTGGCCGGCTACCTTTCAGGAAAGAAGGGGGCCTTCAATGGCGAAGACTCGAAGAAATTCAACAAGGTTGTGCTTGTATATGCATTGCCGGCCGCCCTCTTCGTGTCGATTGCCAAGTCAAACCGTGAGATGCTTGTGGAAGACATAAAGCTCTCCATCGTTTCCGTGGTGGGAATTATGGCCTGTTTTATGGCTGTGTTCTTTATCTTCCTGGCTTTTAGGAATAATAAGCCAAATCCGGAGTCATGTGCCGCTGTGAGTGCTTTGATTAGCGGCTCGCCGACCATCGGCTTCCTTGGTTTTGCAGTGCTCGAGCCGATTTTCGACGCTACAATCGGACTTACAAAGGTGGCTCTTGTGGTAGCAATCATCGGTATCGTGGTGAACGCAATCGGTATCCCCGTGGGACTGTCACTCTTAAATTCCGGAATTGCGAAGGCTGACCCTGCCCACAAGGGCCAGGCATGGTGGAAACCTGTGGTGCATGCATTGGCTCAACCTGTGGCCTGGTCTCCGATCCTGGCAACAATCTGGGTTATTATCGGAATTCCATGGCCCGACTGGGCAAGCCCCTCCTTCGACCTTATCAAGGGTGCCAATGCATCTATGGCCGTATTCTCTGCCGGTATCACGCTCTCATCGCTTAAGATCACTATCGACTGGCAGGCTATACTTGGCTCTATCCTCAAGATGATTATGATGCCGGCTGTGATCCTCATCCTCTGTCTGCTCTTCAAGATGGAATACTACAACATTTTGATGACGGTTGTCGCTTGCGCGCTTCCTCCCGCCTTCTCCGGCATTATTATCGCCGACGAATATGGTGTCTACACGGCAATCGGCACGAGTTCGCTGACGCTTTCGGTTATCCTCTTCATGGGATTCTGCCCCCTCTGGATAATAATATCGCGAGTCTGCATGGAGGCCCATCTGTTTGGCTGGCACGGAATAATCCCCGCATAAGATCATTATTTACAATAAAATAGAAGAAGATGTCTTGACGGCATCTTCTTCTTCTTTTTTGCGGTTTAACAACTAGAGTTTAAAAAATAACGAATTTATTGAATTTTTCAGGAGTCACATATGAACCATTTCTATTGTGAGAATGTTTAAATATCATATTCAAACAATTTCTTAAAAAAAATTATTAACATTCAAAACTATCAAAAAATGGCACAGACACTTCATCCCGTAATGCAGAAGTTTGTAGAACTTCTCAACCAAAACAATTGGCGCCCCCTCTTCGACGAGGCCCTGAAAAATGCCCAAGCATATAAGATTGTCGGAATGGAAGACATTAAGACAGTCGATGATTATATTGATTGGTGTAATGCTCAACTAAGCTGGGTGCCTGTAGAAAACCGTTATGGCACGGAAGTCTACAAGCACGTTTGTAAATTCTATTTCCTTCTCGACCAACCGCCGGTAAAGGCCCTTCAAAATGCAGTTGTGCCTCACGACAAGATGCAACCGCTCACTCCGCTCAGCCAGTGGATGAAGGATTGGGTAAACGCCCTTGGCGAATGGATGGACAACCCTGCAACCATCACTCCCGAATCTCTTGCAACATTCGAGAATGCTCCTCGCTACAACATGAATGAGTATATCTGTCCGAGAGGAGGATGGAAGACTTTCAACCAGATGTTTGCACGTCGCACAAAACCTGGTTACCGTCCCATCGCAGCCATCGGCGATCCGTGTGTGATCACTTCACCGGCCGACTCAACTTTCGACGGACAATGGGAGGTTAATTCCAATTCACATGTACAGATTAAAGGTCTCGACTGGAAGATTTCAGAACTTCTTGAGGGAAGCCCTTATGCAGATGCATTCCAGGGTGGTATCTGGACACACTCGTTCCTTAACACCACGGACTATCACCGTCAGCATGCTCCTGTGATGGGTAAAGTGCTTGAGGCTCGTGTGATCCAAGGCACCGTTTATCTGCAGGTTATCGCTCAGCCGATTCCCGGAGACACCGAAGGTCGCCATGATGTAGTGATGCACAGGACATTCGATGCTCCCGACGATGCAGGCTATGAATTCATGCAGACACGTGGTCTCGTGGTTATCGACAGCCCGATCGGCCTTGTAGCAGTTCTACCGATGGGTATGGCCCAGGTTTCTTCAATCATGGTTACCGCTGAAGTGGGTCGCACACTCCATAAGGGTGAAGAAATTTCCTACTTCCAGTTTGGTGGTTCAGATATCGTAACAGTTTATCAGGAGGCTTCCAATGTGAGCATCACAGCTCAGCCGGGCGTACACTACAAAGTCGGCACCCGCGTGGCTCAGGCTTTCCCGGTAGTGTTCCCGAATCTTCGCAACTGCTAATTTTTAGTGACCTTGAAAATTATAAATAACAATTAAGAAGAAGGATATTTCAATTTCGTAAGATTTTGGAATATCCTTCTCTTGTTTAAAACTGAAAAAATATGGCTACAAAATATCAACCCATCGTAGAGGAACTCGTCGAGATGATGAAACAATATGGCTGGACCGACAAGTTCAAAGAGGCCATAGCAAAAACTGCATCCTACAATATTGTGGGAATGGAGGATGTCAAAGATTTAGACAGCTGGCTGAATTGGATCAATATGTTCGTGACGTGGGTGCCTCGTGAAAACCGTTGGGGCAACCTTTGCCTAGAATATCTCTGCAAGTTCTATTTTGTGTTCGACCAGAGTCCGGTGAAGGAACTGCAAAATGCAGTTGTGCCTCACAATGTGGAGCAACCCTTGACTCCGCTGAGCGCTTGGCTCAAGAGGTATATGAATGCCCAGGGCGAATTCCTTGACACTCCGGAATCTCTTACTCCCGAGACTCTCAAGACCTTCTACGATGCTCCCGATTATAATATGGGTGAATATATCTGCCCGCGTGGGGGATGGAAGTCATTCAACGAGTTTTTTGCACGCCGCACAAAACCGGGCTATCGTCCTGTGGCCGGAATTGACGATCACCGTGTGATCGTGGCAGCCGCTGAGGCTCATTTCGACGGTCAATGGGAGGTCAATTCGGGAACAAAGGTGAATTGCAAGGGACTTTATTGGAGCATAGACGAACTTCTGGAAGGAAGCAAGTATAAGGATTGCTTCAAGGGAGGCCAATGGACCCACTCCTTCCTCAACACCAACGACTACCACCGCCAGCATGCTCCTGTGGCCGGTAAGATAGTGGAAGCGCGAGTTATCCAAGGCACCACTTATGTCAACATAACCGCCGAACCCGTGCCGGGACAACCAGGCAAAAATCAGATCAAGCATGAGCAGATCACGGCTCCCGATCAGGCAGGTTATGAATTCATGCAGACACGTGGTTGCATAATAATCGACAGTCCTATCGGTCTGGTTGCCGTATTGCCTATCGGAATGAGCAACGTTTCAAGCGTTATTATCACAGCCGAAGAGGGTCGCACGCTCCATAAGGGTGAAGAGATCTCCTATTTCCAGTTCGGAGGATCCGATTATTGCATGGTGTTCCAGGAGGCCGCTAATGTTTCTTTCACAGCCCAGCCGGGAGTGCACTATAAGGTAGGTACCCGTATTGCCGTAGCCGAACCGGTTGTAGGCTGCAAACGTCCTTCCATTGTCTGCTAAGGATAAACGCAAGATATATAAAACTTAATTCTCCGAAGGAGGAGTGATATGCTATTCCTCCTTCGGTCTTTATGATTTTAAAAGTTAATATTTATTAACTTTGCATTATCAGGAGTTAAATCTGGTAAAAACTAACCCACAACTAATCAACAAACACATGGCATCAACAACGTCTCCGTCCAAAGATGGAGGAGCGCCCATTCAGAAGAAGAAATATCTATCAATGATGGGCATGGCGATATTGACTATCACGACTGTATTGAGTCTTAGAGGTCTTTCATCGCAAGCCGAGTTTGGCTACACCTCTATCTTCTGGTATATTCTTGCGGCTATCATTTTCCTTGTTCCATTTTCTTTGGTGTGTGCCGAATTGGCCTCTACCTATACTCATTCCGGCGGTCTATTCCGTTGGTGTGCTGAGGCTTACGGACCCCGTTGGGGATGGGCTGCCATGTATATGGAATGGATGGTGGTCCTTATTTGGTTCCCGGCCGTTTTGATGTTTGCGGCCGTATCCCTTGCCTATATCTTCTGGCCGGAAAGTTTCGACGAAAGATTAGCGGCAAATAAGATCTACACCCTTTGCATTGTGTTGGGAGTATTTTGGGCCGCAACGTTAAATACTTTTCGGGGCATCCGTTCGGCTAACGTGCTCTCCACTTTGGGAGGTCTTTTCGGTACGATTATCCCGGGAGCTATCCTGATTATTCTCGGTATCATTTATGTCTGCACAGGAGGACATAATTTCATTGATGCCCATCAGCCCTTCTGGCCCGATTTCGAGAAATATCAGACAATAGTGCTCGCAGCCTCAATTTTCCTTTTCTATGGAGGTATGGAAATGCAAGCCGTTCATGTCAACAATATGAAGAATCCGGCAAGACAGTTCCCACAATCGGTTTTCGTGGCCGTTATCGTCATCCTGGTGATCTTCATTGCCGGCACGCTTGCAATCGGATTTGTGGAACCGGCCAAAGACATTAATCTACTTGCATCGTTGCTTGTGGCCTACAATAGTCTATGGGCTCACCTCGGTGTCCCCTGGCTTGGTAATGTAATGGCAGTGTTCATCACTTTCGGTGTTCTCGGGCAGGTGTCGGTTATTATCGCGGGCCCCTCTACAGGTATTCTTGCTGTGGGTAAGTCAGGATATCTCCCCAAATCTCTTCAGAAGACCAACAAACATGGCATTCAGGTGCCCTTGCTTTGGATTCAGGGAGCTTGGGTAACGATTCTTTCTCTGGTGCTTATTATCCTTCCTTCGGTAGAATCAGCTTATCAGATCCTTAGTCAGATGTCGACTATCATGTATCTTATAATGTGTATTATCATTTATGGTGCATTCGTAAGACTTAGGAGAACTGAGCCAAATGTGAAGCGAGGTTATAAAGTGCCGGGTGGAAACTTTGTTAAATGGCTTATTGGAGTTGTCGGTGTAATTGGTGCAGTGGCAGCAACGGTATTGAGTTTCTTCCCCCCTTCACAGATCAACACCGGAAGTCCGGTTGTCTATATCATCATTCTTTTGGTGGGTTGTGTTGTCCTGCTCGCTGTGCCTTTCATTGTCTACGACTATCGCAAGCCGGATTGGCGAGACAAGAACACAGACTTCTATCCCTTTAATTGGGAGATAGAAGGACGTAACCCCGACCATATTTCAAAATGGCCGGAGGGTTATGTTCCTACTGAGAAAGAACTCCAACGAGCCATGGAATGGCAGGATGGCGATTTTGGACCAGTTTCCATGAAAACAATTGGCGATATCACCAATCTGGCTTTGCGTCCTGATCTTGCCAACAACATTCCCAATCTGGAAGATCCCAGAGTGCAGATGGAACTTGCCGATAAGATTCATATGGCTACTTCAACCGAGGCTACGGTAGAGGCCCAGCTATTGGCTCAGAAAGCCCAGGAACTTGCCGACACCGCAATCAAGGAGGCAGACCAGCTTAAGAAGATTGCAGAAGGTTTGGCATCGCTTGAAAATGCCCAGATTTTAGCCAAAGCCGCAAAGGATAAGGCTAAGGCTGCCCATGCACAGGCTGTCCATGAAGCGCTGGAACCGGATGAACCCTTCACTACAAAGAATATAGAGGTGCATGAAGACGAGAATACTTCAGACAACCCTAATAAAGGAAATGAGGAGGAGAATTCTGAACCAAACCCGGAGGCTGAAAACAATTCCAATAAACAAAATTAATGAAACTGATTGTGCCCTTCCGGTCGCATTTCGGGAGGGCACTCTTTTTAAATATTTGCGTATGAAAAAACTTTTACTCGCAGTTTTTGCCGGATGTTCATTGTTAGCATCGGCACAACATTCCCACCCAACACATCGCCATGCCCCGCTCAACGTAATCCTCGGAGAGGTGGAAGACACAGTGGGCATCATGCAGGCATTTATTGAAAACTCCCCTGCCGACTATAAAGTGCCTGATGCCCCCCGGTTTGCTATAGTAGGAAAAAACGAAAAATTCTATCTCGGGTTCGGTGGCTACGTAAAGGGCACCATGAGTTTCGACTGGGGTTCACCAATCAACAACTACAATGAATTTATAGTTTCCCAGATTCCAATGCCGGGAAGCTCTTCTTATCCATTCAAGCCGGGCAATAAGGGACAGTTTGGCATTAGCGCCCAACAGTCAGACATCTATCTCAACATGGTGGCTCTCCCCAAAGAGAAAAATAAAGTGGGATTTTATCTGAACTTTATTTTCCTGGGTAACGGTTATCTCCCCCAGGTGCGTCAGGCATATGTGTCATGGCGTGGCATAGAAATGGGTTATGGTTTCTCTCTTTTCACCGACCTGGCAGCCGACCCTTCCACCATTGACTATGAGGGCCCGAATTCATTCACAGTAGTGATTAATGCCAAATTCGACTATCGTCATAATTTCGGCAAACATTTCGGAATCGGTATAGGTGCAGAACTTCCCATGGCAAGTTACACAAACGGAAAAGGGACCGACCCGAGAGTCACAGGAGGGGTCTTGCGCACAATCGGGACTGCCACTGTAGATCAAAGAATCCCGGACATCCCCATGTATGTGCAATGGAATTTCGGCAACAACAACCGTATCCGTCTCTCAGGATTGCTCAGAAATATGCAATATCGAGGCATGATGGATGAATATGGAGGGTCACTTGTAGGAGGCAAAACCAAAAATCTTGTTGGCGGAGGTGTGCAATTGTCAGGTAATTTCAATATTGCGAATAAACTTATCGGTTACTACCAAGCCACAGTTGGGAAGGGTATGACAAGTTATTTCGAAGATGTCACAGGAATGGGTTACGATATGGTGCCTTGTGCCACAGACCCGGGCAAACTCCAGACTGTGAAGGCTTGGGGTGGCTATCTTGGATTACAATATAATTGGAGCAGCAAGGTTTATTCAAACCTTATCTATAGCCACTTGCGCCTTTATACTCCTAATTACGGAGACGGCAGCTTCGATGGGTCCGCCTATAATTTCCCCCAACAATATAAATATGGACAATATGCCGTGGCAAATGTATTCTACAATATCAGCAACACTTTTAGCTGGGCACTGGAATACATCTACGGACGCCGCATGGATTGGAACCACGTTCAGGCTCACGACAACCGTATCCAAACTATGTTACAGGTGACTTTCTAAAAAAGCACTATCCATTCAACAGATTTTTATAACTTTTTATAAGGAGAGGAGGAATTCTAAATTCTTCCTCTCTTTGTTTGCTACTCTAAAAAATATTAACTTTGTAGGGTAAATCCAAATGCAATAACAACCTGTCATAGAAACTGGAAAACCCAATCGAGGAAAAAGACAGGGAAAAAGGTCGATATCTAGAAGTTATAGGGGATTAATCCAAATATTAAATGAAGAAATTATTAGTTTGTTTTTTTGTATTTTTTACAATAGTAATTGGTTTTGGTCAGAATCCTAAACGGGAGTTTCGAGGAGCATGGTTGCATGTTATAGGTCAGTCACAATGGCAAAATAAAACCACGGCTCAACAGAAAAAATATATAGAAGATCAGCTCGACAAGCTGCTGGCCGCAGGGTGTAACGCAGTGATCTTTCAGGTGAGGCCCACTGCGGATGCCTTATATATTTCCGAAATAGAACCCTGGAGCTCATGGCTGACAGGACAACGGGGAAAGGCTCCGACTCCTCTTTGGGATCCTATGGAATATGCCATCGAAGAGGCCCATAAAAGGGGAATGGAATTCCATGCATGGCTTAATCCCTATAGGGTCACTTCGAATGCCAAGGAAAGTCTCCCGGCAAGTCATTTATATAATAAAGAACCCCATCGATTTATAAAATTTAACGGGCAGACATTTTTCGACCCTGCATATCCAGAGAATCGTGAGCATATTTGCGACGTAGTAGAAGACATTGTAACCCGTTATGATGTGGATGGAATCCATATCGACGATTATTTCTATCCTTATCCTGCCAACGGAAAGAAATTTGAAAACGATGATGCCAGTTATAAAAAATTTGGTGAGGGGATGGAACGTAACGCATGGCGCCGCCATAATGTAGACCTGTTGATTGAACAATTATATTCCACGATAAAAAATAAAAAACCCTGGGTGAGATTTGGAGTCAGTCCCTTCGGAATATGGCGCAATAAGAAAAACGACCCTCGGGGCAGTGAAAGTTCAGGTCTTCAGAATTATGACGATCTCTATGCCGATGTGTTGCTATGGGCTCGCAATGGATGGATAGACTATCTTGCCCCACAGCTTTATTGGACTCTCGACATGAAGGCAGCCCCAAGCAGGCATTTGGCCAGATGGTGGAATGACAATGCTAACGGTGTGGATATCTACATAGGACAAGACGTGCAGCGCACCATGACAAATGCTGATCCGGGGAACAACGACGCCAATGAACTTGACACAAAGGTGAAACTCTCACGCGAGCTTCCAAATGTGAAGGGTAATATTTGGTGGCATGGCTATTGGGTCACAGATAATCTCAAGGGTGTGGCCGATTCGCTGGCACTCAAACATCAGAGCACAATAGCTTTGCCCCCGGCCTATGGAAACAGTCATGAAAAACCGGCCAAGGTGAAAAATCTAAAGCTTGTTAAGAATAAAGGCCAGATGTTTCTCACATGGGACCCTCCGACTATAAAGGGTGGCCCCTCATCTTTGGATCAGGTGAGGTTTGTGGTCTATCAATTTTTCCCTGGTGAAGATATAGATATTGAGGATTCAGAAGCCATAATCGCCCTTACTCCTTACAATACTGTATTGGTGGAGGATTATTCAGCCGGACCTTCAGCGGAGGGGAGCACCTTCATCGTGACTGCTCTCGATCGCCTCAATCGTGAATCGGAAGGAGTAAAAGTCAAATGGTAGAGGAAATTTAAGGGTTATGATTAAAGATATAAGATTTGATAATTGATATCGGGGATTGAGTTGGGAAATTTTATGGATATGGTAGGGAATGACATAAGGGAACTGCTCGACAGCGAAGCTGCAAGAATCAACAATCCGGGATTTATTGAGAAGGATCCGGTGCAGTTTCCCCGACGTTTTGAGAAAATTCAAGATATAGAAATTGTTTCATTTTTAGCTGCCAATCTTGCCTGGGGCAATAGGAAGATGATTTGTCGCGACATCGAGAAGATGTTGAGTCTGATGGACAATGAACCCTATCAATATATGATGGAGAAAGGATATGAAGATCTCGAACCGAGACTAAATATCCATCGCACATTTTTTGCAGAGCATCTGCAACATTTCTTAAGAGGCTTCAGAAAAATTTATAAGGATTTCGGGAGTCTTGACAATTTCGCGCATTCTAATAATATTGGAGAGGAGGCAGCTCCGGCTTGGAAACTTGTAGAATTAATCAATGAGATTATGCTGCGGGAAAACGGTGGTCCCTCCTCCCGGTGCCTTCCTTTAAATCTGAAACAATCAGCCCTCAAACGAGTCAATATGGCTTTACGTTGGCTCGTCCGCGATGATGGTATCGTGGATCTGGGAGTATGGAATTCAATTCCGAAATCGAAGCTCTACATCCCCTTAGACGTGCATGTGGGAAATGTGAGTAGAGAACTTGGGCTCCTGACTCGCAAAGCCAACGACCGTAAGAGCGTGGAGGAATTGACGCGAGTGTTGCGTCAATTGAGGCCGGATGATCCGGCTGTCTATGATTTTGCCCTTTTCGGAATTGGAGTAGGGGAATAAAAAAACGGCTTTGAAGCCGTTTTTTCATGTCGCTTATTGATTCAGCCAATATTCCAATTGTTGGAACTCCTTCTATCTTCCGCCGCCTACTGCCTGATAAAGTGAAATCAAAGCTGCGGCTCTTTCATGCCAATTGGAGAGTTCGCTCAATTGAGCGGAGAGAAGGCTGGATCGAGCTGTCAATACCTCCAGATAAGTGGTGGTTTGGTTATACATGAAGAGCTCGTTGGTGTATTCTACCGATTTCTCCAGTTCCTCTACCTGTAGCTGCAAATATTTATATTGCTCGGAACATTTGTTAAAGGCCACGAGAGCGTCGCTGACATCAGCGCTTGCTGTCAGCACTGCGTATTCGAAATTATTGAATGCCTGTTTTTGTTGTGCCTTAGCAACCTCGAGAGTTGCAATATTGGCACCTCTAGAGAAGATAGGAGCTACGAGTGAACCTGCCAACTGCACAAACCATTCTCCGGGATTCTTGATAAGTGAGCCCAAAAGGTTAGTGAAACCTCCCTGAGCAGAGATGACCAGACTGGGATAGAAATTGGTGCGCGCCGAGTTGGTATTATAGTAGGCATAGGCGAGTGCTCTTTCTGAAGCTCTGACATCAGGTCGGGTGGCAAGATAACTGATCGGGATTCCGGAAATCAATTCATCAGGGATTGTGAAGGTCAAATCATTGGTGACTTTCCATTCGTTAGGATAATCATTCAGGAGGAGAGAAAGAGTGTTCTGCAACTGATTGATAGAATTTTCCAATACGGGGATTGTACCCATAATATTGTAGTAGTTAGCGCGGCTCTGCACCACAGCAGCTTCGTTAGTGCGTCCTGCAGCCTTCAATAGTTCCATAGATTCCACCTGTTCCTTCCATATTTCGGAGGTGCGCGTTGTCAGATCAAGCTGTTGATGAAGCATTACAAGTGAATAGTAGACATTAGCCACGCCACAGACAATTTGTGACTGCACGGCTTGCCGATAATCTTCCATTTCCTCCTTATAGACCTTGGCACCTCTTTTCTTATTTAGGATTTTTGCAAAGATGTCTATTTCCCAGGAAGCTGCAGCAGGGAGTGTGTAGCTCCAATTCATGCGGCTTCCCGCATAGCTTGCGGCTCCACCGTTGGGATTGAGGGATAGAGAAGGGAAATAGCTGAGTTTTGCTCCCTTCAGCTGGGCATTGGCAATGTCAACATTCAGCCGGGCATTGTCGAGGTCTTTATTATTCTCCAAGGCTCTGAGGATATATCCCTGGAGGATGGGGTCTTGGAAAATTTCTTGCCAACCCAAGTAAGGGAGTGTTGTGCTGTCGGCCTTAAATTCCAGAGCATCGGCATAAGCCTCAATAATAGGGCTCTCATTTTTCGGCAGCTCATATTTTTTATAAATATGGCAACTTGAGAAGGCCAGGGCCAGAGTCGCAGCCCCGCAATAAATCAAAATCTTTTTCATATTTCTTTTAATGGCGCAGGGCATACTGTTCAAGTTCAGAGGAGATTTCGGAAGTGTCCGTATCCCTCCATTTGGGGGGCGATAATTTTTCCTGCAGAGTCTGGAATGCGATAAAGAGGGCAGGCACAATGAATACCTGAAGCACCATACCAATCAACATACCACCTATCGCACCGGATCCCAGAGCCTGGTTACCGTTTCGTCCGGCTCCATGTGCAAACATCATAGGCAACAAACCGATAATCATGGCCAATGAAGTCATAAGAATAGGACGCAGACGGGCTACGGCTCCGGCTATTGCAGCCTTGGTTATACCCATTCCCGTCTTGCGGCGGTCGAGCGCAAACTCTACAATCAGAATAGCATTCTTAGCCAACAGACCTATCAACATAATCAGGGCGATCTGCAGATAGATATTGTTGGAAATATCCATCATATGGGCGAAGACGAATGAACCCATAAGTCCGAAAGGCACGGAGAGAATCACGGCCCAGGGGAGGAGATAACTTTCATATTGAGCCGACAGAATCAGATAGACAAAAAGGAGCACAAGGGCGAACACATAACCCGTGTTGCCGCTGTTGCCTGAAGCCTCCTCACGGGTCATACCGGCATATTCATAGCCATAACCTTGGGGAAGCACCTGCTGGGCAATTTCGTTGATTGTCTCGATGGCGACACCGGAGGAAACACCCGGAGCCGGAGTGCCTGTGATTGAAATCGCCGTAAACATGTTGAAACGGTCGATCATGTCAGGGCCATAAACGCGAGTCAATTTCACAAAATTGTCTATCGGGGCCATGTGTTCTCCGTTTCTGATCTTTATCTTTTTAAGGGTTTCGGGCGACACTCTGGCATCGGGCTCAGCCTGCATCATTACACGGTAGAGCTTACCATAGCTATTGAAGTTGGAGATATACATACCACCGTAATAACCTTGCAAGGCATTGAGGATAGCGCTTTGTGTCAATCCGGCCTGCTTCACCTTAGCCACATCTATTTCCACCATATATTGGGGGAAGGTGGGGTTGAAGTTTGAATATGCCATCTGGATATTGGGACTGGCATTCAGAGCTCCGATAAACTGTTGGTAGACCTGGAAGAATTTGTCAAGGTCTCCTCCGGTCTTGTCCTGCAGCTTGATTTCAAAACCATTGGTGGCTGAATAACCGGAAATCATCGGAGGCTGGAAGAACATTATGCGTGCATCTTTCACTACAGATGTCAGCATGAAGAGACGTTGCACGATAGCCTGGGCGCTCTCGGTGTTTTCATCACGCTGATCCCATGGTTTCAACTTGATAATAAAGGAACCATAAGTGTTACCCTGACCTCCCACGAAGCTATAACCCGTGATTGCCGTGCGGCTCTTAACGGCAGGAACAGATCCGATGATACTGTCAACCTTATTCATAATGCTCTGGGTCTTTTCCTGGGATGTGGCCGGTGGCAATGTCACGGCTCCCATGATTGTTCCCGTGTCTTCTGTGGGCACAAGGGCCGTCGGAGTCAAAGCCATCAAAATAACAAGGCCACCGATTGCCACGGCAACTGTGGCAAAACTTATAATCTTATGATTAGAAAACCATTGCACTCCGATTTTATAGACTTTCAGAAGTTTTTCGAAAGACCTGTTGAAGGCATTAATGAATGATTTTGTGAAGACTCCTACAAGTGCCACAACTGCGGTGCAAACGGCAATGACCCCTTGGGCGGTATTTTCGAACATATACCAACCCAACACAAGGAAGACGATAGCCGCGCAAAGGAAAATAACAGTGACAATCGGAGGAAGGGTGAAACGTTTCTTGTAGCTTTGGACCATAGTCCTGGCAGCCTCACTATAAGCCTCTCCCATTCTTTCTCTCAAAGAGGAATCGTCGTCATGTCCCTTAAGGAATATAGCGCAGAGGGCCGGAGATAGTGTCAAAGCGTTGATAGCCGACAGGAATATAGCCATGGCCATTGTCAGACCAAACTGACGATAGAAGATACCGGATGTGCCGCCTAAGAATGATACAGGGATAAATACGAGCATCATCACAAGGGTGATAGAGACAAGAGCGCCGGCTATTTCATTCATGGCATCAATGGAGGCCTTGCGTGCGGATTTATAGCCCTGGTCGAGCTTGGCATGCACGGCCTCAACCACCACAATGGCGTCGTCGACCACAATTGCGATGGCCAGCACCAACGCCGAGAGAGTCAAAAGGTTGAGCGTAAATCCAAATATATAGAGGAGGAAGAAGGTTCCGACAAGGGCCACCGGAATGGCGATCATCGGGATAAGAGTCGAACGGAAATCCTGCAAGAATACAAACACAACCAGGAAGACGAGAATGAAGGCTTCAATAAGAGTCTTTATAACCTCATGCATTGACGCATAAAGGAATTCATTGACACTCATAGTAGTGATAAGCTGCATACCGGCCGGGAGGTTTTTTCTTTCCTCGTCGAGAAGATGTTCGATGTCTTTGATCACCTGGGTAGCGTTAGAGCCGGCAGATTGGAAGATGATGGCGGAGCTACCGATGTGGCCGTCGTTAAGGTTCTGGAAACTATAAGTGAGACGTCCCAGTTCAACGTCTGCCACGTCTTTAAGTCTCAGGATTTCCCCGTCGGGAGTAGCCCGAAGGATTATGTTTTCAAATTCTGAACTGTCTTGCAGTCTTCCCTTGTAACGGAGCACATATTGGAAGCTTTGATTGCCCTGTTCGCCAAACTGACCGGGGGCTGCCTCCACATTCTGTTCGGCGAGAGCCATGGTGATATCGGAGGGCTCCAATTTATATTGGGCCATCACGTCAGGTTTCAGCCAAATACGCATCGAATAGTCAGCACCGAAAGCCATAGCCTCACCAACACCGGCTACGCGCTTAATCTGGGGCAGGATATTGATCGACATATAGTTGTCGATAAATTGGGTGGTGTAACGGTCTTCGGGGTCATACATACCGATAACCATCAGCATCGAGGTCTGACGTTTCTGAGTGATGACTCCCACTTGGTTTACTTCCGAGGGGAGGAAAGATGCTGCCTTGGCCACACGGTTTTGCACATCGACCGCAGCTATATCAGGGTCCATTCCTTGCTTGAAGTGCACTTCAATCGAAGCGCTACCGTTGTTGGCTGCGGAGGAGAGCATGTAGTCCATGTTTTCAGCACCGTTTATCTGTTCTTCAAGCGGTGCGATCACAGAGTTGAGCACGGTTTGTGCGTTAGCTCCGGTATATGTTGTGGTCACCCTCACCGTAGGAGGTGCGATGTCGGGATATTGTTCGATAGGAAGACTGAACAAACCGAGCAAACCGAAAATCACGATGAAAACCGAGATTACCGTGGAAAGCACCGGCCTGTTGATAAAATTATCAAGTTTCATTTCTTTTCCTGTTAGTCAGAAGATTTCTTTAGAGCTTTTTTCCGCTAAGTTCGGATTTCTTAAAATATTTTATTGTTGCGGAGCCGTTTGGGGTTGTTCTCCCTTTTCAATTGGGGTGATTGTCATGCCGTCGGCCACAGAGATGCCTATTCCTTCAGTCACAATCTTATCGCCGGGTTTAAGGCCGGAAGTGATGATATACTTCTTTCCATCGTTGAGAGGAGCCACAGTGATCGGACGAGAGTGAACTTTTGCTGAGTCTCCAACCACATATACGAATTTCATGTCTTGCACTTCGTAGGTTGCGTTTTGAGGAATTTCAATCACTCCGTCGTGTTCCACAGGCATGAGTATGTTTCCCGTGTTACCGCTATGCAACATACCGTCGGGGTTGGGGAAGATAGCTTTAGCCTGTGCGCTGCCGGTCGTAGGATCTATCACACCGGAGATGGAGACGACTTTGCCTTTATAGGGATAAATGTTGCCTGTAGCCAGCTGAAGGGTCACTTCCGGCATAGAGTCAACAGCTTGTTTGAGTGTGCGTTTCCCATTATCGGTCAGATCCAGAATAGTCTTCTCATTGAGGGAGAAATATGCCTGCATTGCGGAGTTATTGGAAAGGATGGTCAAGAGGGTAGAGGGAGAAACCAGAGTTCCCTCTTTATACGGAATAGTTCCCACGATTCCCGACACCGGAGCAGTCACTGTTGTGTAAGAAAGATTTTTTTGCGCCGAGGTCAAAGCGGCTTTAGCCTGATTAAGCTGTGCTTTTGCTGCATTGAGTGCATCCACAGAAGTCTGATAAGCTGACGCGCTTATAATATTTTTATCAAGAAGAATCTTATTGTTGTCAGCATTTGTTTGGGCAGTGTTGACATTGGCCTGTGCAACAGCCACAGCTGCCTGAGCCTGGTCGACAGCAGCTTGCAATTGCACCTGGTCGATAGTGAATAATACTTGGCCCTGATGAACTTTTTCTCCATCCTTTACATGGACTTTGGTCAAAAAGCCGGTGACTTGAGGACGGATTTCCACATCGTTCTCTCCCTCTAATGAGGCAGGGATAGCGGAGTCGAGAGTAGAATTGGATTCTGTCACTGTCATTACGGTGAGGGCGGGAGCCTGCATCCCTTGTTGAGACTGTTGGCTTTTGCCACATGAGGTCATGGTGGCTAGTCCCGTCACGAGGCTTATCGCAGCCACCGAAAAATGATATATCTTCATAACTTTTCTGATTGATTCTGGTTTATGTTCCCAAGATATGTTATAGGATAGAAATTATGCAAAATTACTGAATTTTTTTTGATTATAGGGTGCTAATCGAGATGTAAAAGTAAGTCATAATGATTCCGTCACACTCATTACAGACTGAAAAACAACCAACCCAATATTTTAGAAAAAGAAGGGAAAAAAATAACCCCGGGGGTGCATTTCTGATAATGAGCTTTCCCGGGGTTAAAATAAATTGTATTGAAAATGTTTTAATTGAGATTGAAAGGCGGGGGCGTTTCGTCATCATCGTTGTCGGAGGGAGCCGGGTTTTGAGGCTTCTCCAACGTGATGGTCTGGGTGTCGGGGGCCGGTGAGGCAACCTTAACATCCTTTTCGGACTTGGATGCCTTCTTGGCCTTGTCGTTAGCATCCTTAGCCTGCTTTTCGAGACGACGCTTTTCCTCTTCCTTCCTGTTGATTTCCATTATCTCATCTGTGCGAGATTTCCATTTGCGCGGGCCGAGGATAATTTCAACGTCGTCATGGAAAATCACTTCACGTTCCACGAGGAGATCGCGGATTTTATTGTGTTCCTTGGCATATTCGCGAAGTATCTGTTTGGCCCTTTCATATTGTTCATTGACAATACGTTTCACTTCCTCATCGATGATCTGGGCGGTTTCATCGGAATAGGGTTTTGTGAATCCATATTCCTGGCCGGTTGAATCATTATAGTTGAGGTTTGGCAGACGGTCGCTCATTCCATAAACAAGGACAAGAGAACGAGCTATCTTAGTGCATTTCTCAAGGTCGTCGCTAGCACCGGTGCCCACTTGACCGGTAAAAACATCTTCCGCTGCACGTCCTCCGAGAAGCCCGCACATTGTGTCAAGAAGGGCCTGAGTAGGAATAATCTGGCGCGCTTCCGGGGCATACCAAGCGGCACCAAGAGCACGACCTCTGGGCACGATAGTAACTTTCACCAATGGATTGCCATACTGGGTGAGCCATCCTATGATAGCATGCCCTGCCTCATGGGTAGCTATTGAGAATTTCTCCTCATCGGTGATTATTCTGGAGCGTTTTTCAAGACCGCCCACAATTCTATCGATGGCCGCCATAAAGTCGTTCCAGTCTACTGCATCTTTATTATTACGAGCAGCAATCAATGCAGCTTCGTTGCAGACATTTGCTATGTCGGCACCGGAGAAACCCTGGGTTTGGCGAGCCAGCTGCTCGATATCGAGTTTGCTGTTGACTTTAATGCGACGTAAATGGACGTTGAAAATTTCCATACGGTCGGTGAGTTCAGGAAGGTCAACATAAATCTGACGGTCGAAACGACCAGGGCGAAGAAGAGCCTTGTCGAGCATGTCGGCGCGGTTGGTAGCGGCAAGAATGATCACACCATTGTTTGAACCGAAACCATCCATCTCCGTTAGCATTTGGTTAAGGGTGTTCTCGCGTTCATCATTTGAACCCATGTTGGGATTCTTTCCTCTGGCACGACCGACGGCATCGATTTCATCGATGAATACGATGCAAGGCGCTTTCTCTTTCGCCTGTTTGAAGAGGTCGCGCACACGTGCGGCACCGACTCCGACAAACATTTCGACGAAATCTGAACCAGACATTGACAAAAATGGCACATTAGCTTCTCCTGCCACGGCCTTCGCCAAGAGGGTCTTACCGGTGCCCGGAGGGCCAACGAGAAGAGCACCCTTGGGGATTTTAGCACCGAGTTCCGTATATTTTTGTGGATTCTTAAGGAATTCCACTATTTCTTCAATTTCAACTTTAGCTTCGGCAAGGCCTGCCACATCTTTGAAGGTGACGGACGGCCCATTGTTTTTGTCGAAAACCGTTGCACGCGATTTTCCGACGTTAAATATACCCCCGCCTCCGCCGCCACTGTTAACACGGCGAGACATATAGACCATAAACAAAACTAAGAGTAGGATAGGACCGAAATACCAGAAAAGTTTCATGAAATCCGAACTTTTCTCGTAGTTCACCTTAATCTGGGGTTTGCCTTGAGCAGCCAGCTGAGCGTTCCATTCGTCGATTTTGTCTTGGATCTTATCGGGGGAAGGTATGGTGGTCTTAATTTTTCTTTCGCCACTGAAAGAATCACTTGTGTCAAAATTATGTTTCTCGGCACCCTGGGATGTAACAAACCCCTCGGCTATTTTGGATTCCGGGAAGACCATTATTTTATCTATGTCGCCTGATGTGGCGGATTCTTCAAATTCCGTCCAGTCTACCTCCTTAGTCTGGGAAGCGTCTTGGAAATAGAAAAGTGCAAACAGGGATATCAAAATAATACCATACATCCAATACATATTGAATGCAGGCTTTTTATTTTGATTCCCCTGGCGATTGGGTTTAGGGTATTTGAGCATGTTAGAATGGTTGGGGGTTCTTTGCAAATTTTTGCAAATTTACAAAATTTTAGTCTAAATCAGGAATATTTGTTATCAAGGCGTCGCTCCAAAGATCTTCAAGGTTATAAAAATCACGATATTCCGGTAGGAAAACGTGCACCATGACATCGCCATAGTCAATGACAATCCATTGAGAGTTTTTATATCCGTCGTAGTTGTATGGTTTGACAGAAAGGTTTTTTTGAAGGCGCTCGCGAATTGAATCGGCTATGGAACTTACCTGCGAAGTGCTTGACCCCTGGCAAATCACAAAGGAATTCGAGGGGGCTGAGTCAATTTTCTGCAGATTAAGCAAAGAAATTTTCTTGCCCTTGCGATCTGTGATTGCCTCTATGATTTCATCTATTCTTGTATCTGTGGTGTTATTCATTTTCAAGTTTTTATGAATTGAAATTAGTTTTTCATTATCAATGAGTGGCGCCTTTCCGAGGCGCTTGATATGATATATCAAAATATATGCCAAAAAGGGGAATATTAGTCGAATATACCTTCTGAGAATTCTTCGATGCCCTCCTCTTCGGGAGAAGTGTAGACTTCTCCACTGCAAGGATTGAAATCCGACGGGAATTCAAAACGGGTATCCTGAGAATATGGGAGTTTAGGATCGGCATAAACGCTCTGCATATAGTATCCATAGATAGGGAGGGCAGCCCGGGCCCCTTGACCGAGAGCCATGGTGTTAAAATGGATATATCTTTCCTCCCCTCCAACCCACACACCGGAGACGAGATCAGGAGTGAATCCCATAAACCATGAGTCGGAATTAGAGTTTGTGGTGCCGGTTTTACCACCCATTTGAGCTGTTATTCCATATCGGCTGCGAAGGCTAGCCGCGGTTCCACCATCGACAACATTCATCAAAATGGAGAGAATTTTATAATAAGCATCCTCGCCGGTCACTTCCGTGCGATGTGGAGCTGCGGAATAGATTATGTTGCCTTGATTGTCTTCGATACGCGTCACAAAAATCGGGTCGACCCTTAGGCCTTTATTAGCAAATGTGGAATATCCTCCAACCATTTCTTTTATGGGCACATCGACCGTTCCGAGGGCTAAAGGAAGAGATTCATCAATATGACCGGTGACACCGAACATTCTCATTTTGTTGGCCAAAGCTTTAGCTCCGAGTTCATAAACTAGGCGAGCGGATATCCAGTTGTTGGAATTAGTGAGAGCCCAACGGAGGTCGACCATCTCGCCTATCCTGGCGCTTCCGGAATTCCTGGGAGACCAGTTTCCGAAAGTGGGCTGCGAATTCAAAAACATCGAGCAAGGAGTGAAATCCTGTTCCATCGCCAGAGTGTAGAGGAAAGGTTTGGCTGTGGATCCTATCTGTCGCCTACCTCTCGAAACCATGTCGTATTGGAAATATGAATAATCGGGTCCACCAACGTACGCTTTCACATAACCCGTTTGAGGATCCATGCTCATGAAGCCTGTTCGCAAGATCGACTTCATATAGAGCAGGGAATCATAGGGAGTCATGGTGACGGTCTTGCTTCCTGGCTTGAATTTCCCGTTTTCATCCTCTTCATAGGCGAAAATGTCCATCGGATAAGGCTCTTGGAAAGAGGCCCTGATTTCTTCTTCGGAGAATCCGGCTTTTTTCATAAGTCGCCATCGTTCCGTCTGTTTCATGGCGTTGTCAATGAGCTTCATCACACCGGCACGAGATAGTTCGGCTCCATTGGTGGTGTAGGGACCCGTGACCTGTCCGGCTTTCTCCTTAAAAAAGGCAGGTTGAAGAGTTCCTCCGAGATGTTTATAGACCGCTTCTTCAGCGTATTGCTGCATTCTTGGGTCGATGGTGGTGTAGATTTTTAGCCCGTCGGAGTAAATGTCATAAAGAGAGCCGTCGGGTTTAGGGTTTTTCTTAAGCCATCCATAGAGGGGATTGTCGGCCCATTGGATAGAATCTGTGTTATATTGTCCAAGAGCAAGCGTGTATCCCAGTTTACTTTTATATTTCGAAGGATCCGGTTTAACGGGTTCCTGAGCCGCAAACATCATGCGAAGTTCCTCTCGGAGATATGGGGCAATGCCCAATTTATGATCGACTCTATGATAATCGAGCACCAAGGGGAGAGCCTTGATTGAATCTGCCTCCGTTTTCGAAAGTTTTCCGGCTTTTACCATTTGGTCGATAACCACGTTACGACGTTCCGTGGTGCGTTCGGGAAAACGCACCGGGTTGTAAAGGCTGGGATTTTTAAGCATTCCTACAAGCATGGCAGCCTCTTCGATTTTGAGTTCCGAAGGCTCTTTATGGAAATAAACATTGGCTGCTGTCTTTATACCCACCGCATTGTTGAGAAAATCAAAACGGTTAAGATACATGTTTATAATTTCCTCCTTTGTGTAGAACCTTTCCAACTTAATGGAAATCATCCATTCTATAGGCTTCTGGAGAGCTCTTTTGAAAAGATTAGCCGAAGGCTGGGAATAAAGTTGCTTGGCAAGCTGTTGAGTGATCGTCGAGCCACCGCCGGAAGATTTGTCGCCAAGGAGAAGAGTCTTGACTCCGGTTCTCCCTAAGGCAATGAAATCTATGCCCGAATGGTCGAGATATCGTTCATCTTCAGTGGAAATCAGAGCGTCGATAACATGAGGGGAGACCGATTCATAGTCGGAGTTGACCCTATTTCCTGAACCGGAGAAATAACGCCCCATCTCCGTAGATCCGTCGGATGCTATCAAGACGGAAGCAAGTTTGTCGTGAGGGTCTTCGAGTTCTTCGATTGGAGGCATATATCCGATGACTCCATTGTAGATCAGCAACAAGACAATACCCGCGATGCATCCTATTGAGATAAAAATGCTCCAAAGCCAAACCACAATAGTGCGATTTCTTTGTGAACGCCTTTGGGCATCATCTTTTTTCTGGTCTTTTATATCTTTTCCGTCGATTCTATATTTCAGAGACATTTTGTAACTTTATGGGAAACGGCCCTGTTTGATTTTGGTTTATTGCTTTTTAAGGATTTAATTTTCGGGCCTGAGAGGAAAAGAACCTCTCAAAGTGTAAAATTACAAAAATCAGTCCAAATTGTTTCTAAGTTCGTTAAGTTTTATTTCGCTAAGGTCTACAATCTTATTGACAATAGCATAGATAGTGAGACCTGTGGCAGAATGAATCTGGAGTTTTCTGGCTATGTTTCTTCGGTGGGTCATGACTGTGTGGACCGATAGGAAGAGTTTGTCGGCAATTTCCTGATTAGTGAGCCCCTTAACCACTAAAGAAACGATCTCTTTTTCCCGTTGCGACAGACTCTCTTTTTCTTCTATTTCAGTTTCCCGGAGGTTAAGGGCTGAATTGACCTTCTCCCGGATTTCATTCAGAAGGTCTGTCACGTGGATATGATCGTCGTATAGCGAGAGGGTAGCCTTATTTAATTTGCTGATTTCAATGGCAAAAATCTTAATATCGGGGTTAAGACTGCTCTTCCGGACCTCATCGGGATGCAGAAGGCCACCAAAAGTTGGATTCACAATCAACAAATCGATTTCTTCTGAGGAAATTGTTTCAAAGAGCAATTCTTTAGAATCCACTTCGATTCCTGAGATGTTACCCTCCTTAAACTTCTTGAGGGAACTCATCAATCCGAATAGAATTATTGGGGCCGTCTCGGCCACTATTATCTTGAAAGTCTTCATCTGATTGGCCATCCTATCTAAAAAAGTCTTTGTCAAATTATTTCTTTAGGCCATCTTCATTTTCTGCCACTGAATAGCCGGAAGGAGAAGATGATCTTCAATCCTGCAATGGCTGCCGAGCTCTTCCTCACATCGGAAGATATCATATAGAGCTGCATTAAGAAGATTCGCACTCGAATCGGCCGGGCAATACCGGATGATTATATTCTTGAGCTCCCTGAGTTTTGAACCCACTTCCTCGTGATGTTTGCTATAGACGGGAAGGTTATCCGTCCGCACTCCTTGGTTGTCGATCAGGGCTTCGACATAACTGAAGAGGTGTTGTTCCTCCTCTTCCATGTGTTCTCTAACTCCATCCACGTATTCGTCGAAAAGTTTAATAATTAAAAAGGATACATCCGTGTCTTTCATTGTGATGGCCTCAAGGAGTTTTCTGCGGATTGAAGGAAGATAGAAATCCAGGAAATAAGAATGGCTCTGTTTTAGATAATGGAGCAGGGCACTCAAAGAGAGTTTTGAGATTTCGGGTTTCTCATCTGTGTTGATAAAATTGACCATAGTCAGAAATGTGTCGCAGTCTACACCGGCGTTGCGACACACCTCCTCAATTGTCTGGTCGTGGAAACCCAGAGGAATACCGAACCGGCTCAAAACATGCAGATGACGATAATCGTTGGAAATCAACGCCAGCATCTTGTCGGAGGAAGTATATGTCCTGTTTTTCATTTTTTTAATTGCTAAAATATCCCATATAAAAAAACAGATGATTCAATTAAAGAGAAAGGGATGCAACTGAGGTTGCATCCCTCTTTTCTCTGAATAACTCAAAATAACTAAAACTAAACGCGGCGCTTGAGAAAGTCTTCTCTTAATAACCACGGTGCAAAATTAGCTTAAGTTATAAAAGTGGTCAATCCCTAATTTCAGGTAAATTTCTAACCTTGGCTTACCTATTATTGATTATTCCAAAAGAGGATTTTTTCACTTCTTTTTAACGGAAAATCCGAATCTTCCAATTTCTTCACCCAGACTGTAATAATGACCATGGGAATAGGCAATCAATCTTGCTTTTTCAAGGAGAAATTTGCCATTTTCATCCATTAAAGATTCATCCACTCTTACATTCAATACCTCTGAAATGAACATATCATGAGTGCCGAGTCGAAGGATTTCTTTGACCCTACATTCGATACACACAGGCGACTCCTTCAGAGAAGGTGACTTCACTTTTTCTCCAGGAAGAGGAGTAAGGCCTGTTTTGGCCCATTTATTGACATCACGGCCGGATTTCACTCCCACCCAGTCAGTGGCAAAAGCCATGGATTCAGTGGTCAGATTGATAGTGTATTCCATATTTTCCACTATCAAAGGATAGGAGGCTCTTTCCGGCCTTACGGATATATAGCACATAGCCGGATCGGAACAAATAGTTCCGGTCCAGGCTATGGTCAGCATATTCCAATTTTCAGGCTTGTCGCCACATGTGACGATGACGGCCGGCAGGGGATAAATCTGTGTGCCGGGTCTCCATGAGAGTTTGTCTCCCATCTCAGACACCAAGATCTGCCAAGACTTTCTTTATCTTTTCTTCGGCTTTAGCCACAGTCTCTTCATATTTGTCTTTTGAGGGCATATCTTCCCTTACCTCGACATAGAACTTTATCTTTGGTTCGGTTCCGGATGGTCTCACCGACACTTTGTCGCCGGCTGCGGTGAAGAACTGAAGCACGTTGGAAGTTGTGGGGAAATTCATCTTAGAGACTTCACCTGTGGTGAGGTTGCGGCAATTGAGGTCGGCATAATCTTTGATCAAGACTACTTCGCTTCCTGCCAGAGATTTAGGCGGATTTTCACGGAAGTTTTTCATCATAGCCACGATTTCGTCGGCTCCGGACTTTCCGGGACGAACTACGCTGACACCCTTTTCACGAGAGAAGCCATATTCGTTGTAGATATCGATGAGAAGATCGTAGAGCGTGAGATTTCGGTCGGCAGCCCAAGCTGCGATTTCACACATAAGAGTGATAGAAGAAACGGCATCCTTGTCTCTGACGAAGGTTTCCGGAAGGAAGCCATAGCTCTCTTCGCCCCCACCGAGATAACGACCCTCTTCCTCCATGTTTCTCATGACATCGGCAATCCATTTGAAGCCTGTGAAACAGTCGAAACATTTCACCTGATTAGCCTCGGCGATACGTTTGATGGTTTCGGTGGTCACTATTGTCTTAACGCAATATTCGCGTCCGGTGAGTTTGCCGAGTTCGCGATTTCTGATAATCAGATAATAGAGGAAAATCATCACGATCTGGTTACCATTTACGAGCTGATAGTTTCCATTGCTATCACGAACTACAAGGCCGATTCTGTCTGAGTCAGGATCGGAAGCCAGGACGAGGCTTGCCCCTGTCTCAAGAGCCTTAGCAATACCCATTGCCATAGCCTCGGAGTTTTCAGGATTAGGGGAGTCAACGGTGGGGAAATCGCCGCTCTTTATATCCTGTTCCGGCACGTGGATAACGTTGTCGAAGCCCCATTTCTTTAAAGAATCGAAGACGAGCATAACTCCTGTTCCATGAATAGGAGTGTAGACAATCTTCATATCGTGGTGGCGCTTGATGGAGTCGGGGGATAGACTCAAGGTTTTGATGTCGTCGAGGTAGAGGTCATCCACATCCTTTCCAATAATCTTGATGAGATCTTTGTTTGGAGTGAATTTAATCTGGTCTACAGAAGTGATTGCATTGACGTAGGCAATAGTTTCGACATCGTGAGGGGCGATCATCTGTGCGCCATCGCTCCAATAAGCCTTATATCCATTGTATTCTTTAGGATTATGGCTGGCAGTCACCATAACGCCGCTGTTGCATCCTAATTTGCGAATAGAATAGGAAATCTCGGGCACAGGTCGGCAGTCATCGAAAAGATAGACTTTAATGCCGTTGGCCGAGAAGATATCGGCAGCCAGTTCAGCGAATTTTCTTGAGTTGTTTCTGACATCGTGTCCCACGACAACCGAAATCTCATCCTCGTCTTTGAAGACTTCGTTGAGATAGTTTGCGAGGCCTTGGGTGGCAGCTCCCACTGTGTAGATATTCATTCTGTTGCTGCCGGCTCCCATAATTCCGCGGAGGCCGCCGGTGCCGAATTCGAGGTCTTTATAGAAAGCGTCGACCAATGCAGTCGGGTCGGTGTTGTCGAGCAAAGCTTTCACCTCTTTGCGTGTCTCTTCGTCATATTGGGGAGAGAGCCATTTCTCGGCCTTTGCCTTAACCTCTTTCAAGAGTTCGTTGTTTTCCATATTCAGATTTTGTTGTTAGACTTATTGTTTAGCAAATCTAATCAAAAAAATCGGGATAGACAATTATTTTTTTATGTGGGGTCCGGGTGGAAGAGAAAACAATTTTTTAAGTATGTCAAAACGTTTCAAACGTCTTAGTTCATTTTTGACAATTTCGCGTTCCTCAGGCTTATACCAAAAGAACATTCTTCTCTGATTGAGCTTTTCTTTTTCTGTATGAGCGGTATAGATCTTTTCTCCAGAATATGGATGAATGCCGGTGTAGAATATTTCCGACGCGAGGGTCATAGGAGTTGGAGTGAAATCCTGAACCTGTTCGAGATGGTAGTTAAGTTCCTTGGTTTCTGCCGCAAGCTCTGCCATGTCGTTGAGCTCACAGCCAGGATGCGAGGATATGAAATATGGGATGAGTTGCTGGTTGAGATTCTCCTTTGAGTTGAGTGAATCGAATTTCCGTTTGAATTTCCGAAAAAGAGAGAAAGAAGGTTTCCTCATGAGATTAAGGACTTTGTCGGAAGTATGTTCGGGAGCCACTTTCAAACGTCCACTGACATGATTTTTTATCAGTTCGCGGATATAATCCTCATTGGTTTTGGAGACCTTAGGATCATCGGCCGGAGCCATTGCCAGGTCGTAGCGGACTCCGCTTCCCACAAAAGCCTTCTTGATTCCTGCCACCTTGTTGGCTTCCCTATAAATTTCCAAAAGCCTGGAATGATCCACATCGAGATTTTTACAAATCGTAGGATGCAGACATGATGGTTTGGAGCATTTCTTACATATCTCGCGGTTTTTTCCCCCGAGGGCATACATATTGGCTGAGGGACCCCCGAGGTCGGATATATATCCACGGAAATCATCCATTCGGGTAATGTTTTCCACCTCCTTAATTACAGAATCTTTAGAGCGTGAAGAAATAAACTTACCCTGATGTGCCGAAATCGTGCAAAAAGCACAACCTCCGAAACATCCCCTGTGTAACGTCACGGAATGTCGGATCATATCATAGGCCGGTATAGCTTTGTCTTTATATCTGGGGTGGGGGAGGCGGGTGAAAGGTAAGGCATATATAGCGTCAATCTCCTCTTCAGTTAAGGGCTCACGCATAGGATTAATCCTTATCCATCGTCCCCCCGTTTGCTGCCAGAGAGTTTTGCCGGCATATTTGTTAGATTCTTCTTCGACAATGCGAAAATTTTTGGCTTGCAGGCGCTTGTCTTTAAGGCAACTTTCGAAGCTATTTAAAACGATGTCTTCAGCCCGGGGCGGTTGTTGAGAGAAAAAAGCAGTTTGAAGAATGTCGGTTAATTCTTCGATTTTCTCTCCATTATTGAGCCGGAGGGCTATTTCGAGCATAGTTTTTTCTCCCATCCCATATGAAATAATGTCGACGGCTGAATCCGCAAGAATTGAGGGACGGAGACGGTCTTGCCAATAATCATAATGGGCCACCCTGCGCAAAGAGGCTTCAATTCCTCCTGCCACAATTGGAACGTCAGGAAAAAGATCCTTAAGGATTTTGGAATAGACAATTGTGGGGTAGTCGGGACGCATTCCATGCTTGCCGCCGGCAGTGTAAGCATCGGAATGGCGTAGACGTCGGTTGGCCGTGTAATGATTGACCATAGAGTCCATTGCCCCGGCTGATACCCCAAAAAAGAGTCGGGGTCTTCCAAGTTTCTTGAAATCCCGAAGGTCGTCTCTCCAGTTGGGCTGCGGCACAATTGCCACTTTATAACCGGCCTCCTGGAGGACTCTGCCAATAACGGCTGCGCCAAAGGAGGGATGGTCGATATATGCATCGCCCGAAAAAAGGATAATGTCAGCTTGGTCCCAGCCTAATTTATCCATTTCTTCTTTGGTGGTAGGCAGAAAATATTTTTTACTTATTCCCCCCATTTTTTGTTTTTTTTATTCACGGTTCGGCAGCTTGGGCCTGTTGTTTTTCCTCTTTTGCGTTCATTATGTCTTGAAGGGCCACCAATTCTTTTTTAAACTTGGTCGCGGTCACAAAATCTGTCTTTTTAGCAGCCTTAAGCATCTCTTGCGTGACGGAGTCGATGCGCTTTTTGAGTTCATCGATTGTCATATATTCGATGACGGGATCCGCTGCCATTCCTATTTCATGCTCTTCTTCCACATAGAATTTTGGAGCAGCCGCAGGTTTACGATTCTCTTTTGGCTTTGAAACAGAAAGGTTAGACTTTATAGGAGATTTTACGTGGCCGGAATCCTGATTATCCTCGCCGCCATAAAGAGTGATGAGTTCCCGCGCAGAGGATTTTTTAATGATAGGAGAGGGAGTTATCCCATTTTTTTCATTGTAAAGCATTTGTTTCGCCCTCCGTCGTTCTGTCTCGTCGATTGTGCGTTGCATGCTTTCGGTTATTTTATCGGCATACATTATGACCTTGCCGTTGACATTTCGGGCGGCACGCCCGGCAGTCTGAGTCAACGAGCGATGATTTCGTAGAAAGCCCTCTTTGTCGGCGTCAAGAATAGCCACGAGGCTAACCTGCGGCAGGTCGAGGCCCTCACGCAACAGATTTACTCCCACCAAGACATCATAGACCCCGTCACGAAGATCTTCGAGAATGCGGATACGTTCCAGAGTGTCGACATCGCTGTGGATGTATGCACTATTGACCCCCCATTTCCGAAGATGGTTGTCTAGTTCCTCGGCCATTCTTTTTGTGAGGGTTGTGACTAAAACTCGTTCATTGTTATCAATCCTTTGCCTGATCTCTTCCATTAGGTCGTCGATCTGGTTCATGGTTGGCCTAACGATTATTTCAGGGTCGAGCAATCCCGTAGGGCGAATCACTTGTTCGGTGAAAACTCCCTCGCTTTGGATAAGTTCATAGTCTCCGGGAGTGGCGCTAACATAAATCTTCTGAGGAGTTAAAGCCTCGAATTCATCGAATTTAAGAGGCCTGTTGTCGATGGCAGCGGGCAGACGAAAGCCATATTCCACCAGATTCATTTTTCTTGAGAGGTCGCCGCCGTTCATTCCTCTTAGTTGAGGAATGGTGACATGACTCTCGTCTATAATGGTAATGAAGTCTCGGGGGAAATAGTCGAGCAGACAGAAAGGTCTCATTCCGGGTTCACGTCCGTCGAAATAGCGGGAATAGTTTTCTATCCCGGAGCAATGGCCTATAGACTTCATCATCTCCATATCATAAGTGACCCTCTCTCGCAGGCGGTCTGCCTCAAGCATGCGGCCCTCTTTTGCAAAGAAATCACATTGTTTCCCGAGGTCGATTGCGATTTGGTCTAATGCGGAACCCATCCTTTCTTGAGTGGTCACGAAAATGTTTGCCGGATAGATCTTGAAACCTTCGAGTGTTGAGAGAGTCAGTCCAGAGAGGGGGTCTACCGTCTGTATTTTTTCGATTTCGTCGCCCCAGAAAACCACTCTTAGCTGAATTTCTTCAAAGGAGAGCATGATGTCGAGAGTGTCGCCCTTCACACGGAATTCTCCGGGAGAGAGAGTCACTTCCGACCGGGAATAGAGAGCATCTATAAGCCGGCGCATCAAAGTGTTGCGATTGATTTTCTGACCCGTTTTGATTTCTATGACACTTTGGGAGAAATCATCGGGATTTCCCATGCCATAAATGCAGCTGACGCTTGAGACCACTACGAGATCCCTTCTCCCTGAGAGGAGAGAGGCCACTGTTGCAAGACGAAGACGCTCGATCTGGTCGTTGATCATGAGGTCTTTCTCGATATATTTGTCGTTTGAGGGGATATAAGCCTCCGGCTGGTAATAGTCGTAATAGCTTACGAAATATTGCACCGAATTCTCTGGGAAAAAAGTTTTGAATTCGGAATATAATTGAGCTGCGAGTGTCTTGTTGTGAGAAAGAATGAGGGCCGGCCGTTTCACCTGTTGGATAACATTGGCCATAGTGAAGGTTTTACCCGAGCCGGTGACCCCGAGAAGAGTCTGATGAGGGTTTCCTCCCTCTATTCCCTTCACCAATTCCGCTATGGCTTCAGGCTGGTCGCCGGTGGGTTGATATTCTGATGTAAGTTTATATTCCATTTGAAAAATGAGTATTCTGCAAATTTAATGAAATTCCGCCAAACCACCTTTTGGCAAAAATAAATTTCCGGGTAAATTTCCGGGGTGGCTTAGAGTTTTTTATTTGAAGTTTCCATTCGATATTTTATATCAATATTTGTGCCAAAATAAGTGGATTGTACTTTAAAAATGGTAACTTTGCATTTTAAAAGAGAGAAACTACAAAAACCAACGAAAATGAGAAAGAATATAGTAGCGGGCAACTGGAAGATGAACACAGTGCTCGAAGAGGGAGTCGAATTGGCAAGCCAGGTCAACGACCTCCTGAAGGAGAAAAAGGCAAACTGCGAAGTGGTTATTTGCGTTCCTTTCACTCATTTGGTGTCAGTCAAGGGTGTCATCGATGAGCCATTGAAACTTGGAGCAGAAAACTGTTCAGAGCATGCAAAAGGGGCCTACACCGGTGAAGTAAGCGCAGCCATGGTTAAATCCACCGGAGCATCCCATGTGATTTTGGGCCATAGCGAGCGTCGCCAATATTTCGGTGAGACCAACGAACAACTTCTCAAGAAGACCAAATTGGCATTGGAAAATGGTCTTATTCCTATTTTCTGCGTAGGAGAAGTGCTTGAAGAGAGAGAAAACGGCAGCTACAACGAGGTTGTGAAGGCCCAAGTTGAAGCTCTTTTTGAACTTAGCCCCGAAGACTTCTCAAAGATCGTGATAGCCTATGAACCGGTATGGGCAATCGGCACAGGCAAGACTGCTACGGCTGATCAGGCTCAAGATATGCATGCACATATCCGCAAAGTCATAACTGACAAATATGGCAAGGAAATCGCTGATAACACATCAATCCTCTATGGAGGTTCTTGCAAGCCGAGCAATGCAAAAGAGTTGTTCAGCAAACCCGATGTAGACGGTGGCCTTATCGGAGGCGCATCGCTTGAGGCTCCTTCGTTCATGGGAATCGTGGAGGCATTCGATTGATTGTTGAAAATTAGTTAGTGTCGGTTTGAATACGGTCTCACAGAAAAATCAAAAGTGACCTATGAGGAGATATGCGAGCTTTATAATGGGATTTTTCCTGGTTTGCTGCCTGACGGTGGAGACCCTGACGGCTCAGACCCCGAAAGAGCCAAGCTCAGAGACTCCTAACCCCGTGGAACAAATCGAGGAGGAATCCAATGGGAATATCACAATAGATATTCCCCCCTCAATTATGACGATGATTCTTCAGAATCCGGGAGGAAAAAAAGGAAACTCCGATTTGAAATCCGGAATCAACAAGATGGCCGGATATAGAATCCAGGTATTTAGCGACGGTCGCAACCAAAGCACTCTCGAGAGCCGGGCACGTGCCCGAGGAAATATGATCCTCTCGAAGTTTCCTAAATATAAAGGCCAGATCTACACCTATTCAAGTTCTCCCAATTGGTTTACAAGGATAGGTAATTTTCGAACGGCTTCGGAAGCCAATAGTGCGCTGACAGAGCTTAAAAAGGCTTTCCCCAACTTCTCTTCGGAGATGAGAATAGTGAAAAGTCAAATTGTGGTCATTAAATAGGGGTGAAGGCTTCGTCTTTAAATGCTCTGAAAAAGGTCATAAATTGATTGACAATGACAAAGGAAGAAAAAATATCGGAAATAGCCGGCCATTACCGGGAAATCCTGCGGCTGATAGGCGAAGATCCTGAACGTGAAGGGTTGAAGAAGACTCCGGAACGCGCGGCCAAAGCTCTCCATGCAATAACGGAAGGGTATTTACAGTCGGCTACGGAAATAGCTTCAGGAGCCATATTCAATCATGATGGAGGGGGTATGGTGATCGTGAAGGATATCGAGTTTTACAGTATGTGTGAGCATCATATCCTGCCATTCTTTGGGAAAATTTGTGTGGGATATCTTCCGAAAGGGAAGATACTCGGGCTCTCAAAGCTTGCAAGGGTGGTGGATGTCTATGCAAAACGTCTACAGGTGCAGGAAAGACTGACTTCACAGATTTGTGAAGAGATTTCCCGAGTAATTCCTAACGACGGAGTTATCGTGGCTTGCGAGGCTGCCCACTTGTGTATGAAAATGAGAGGGGTAGAAAAGCAAGACTCATCGACCGTGACTATAGAATCAAGCGGACGTTTCAGCGAAAACCCCGAGTTGAGGAAAGAATTTATGGCTGTCTGTGGGATTAACTAAACCAAGATCTAAAGTAAGAAAAATCAACAATCATTCTCAATTCAATAAAAAAGCTTCCCCGAAATAGAGGGAAGCTTTTTTATTGAGTTGACTGACGCTTTATCTTGCGGAAGATATGATAGCATTACGCATGTCGGTGTTAAAATCTTTTTGCTCCAAAAGATCTTCCAGACTTAGATGCATCCTGTATCTCCAATAGTGAGTCGGGTTGGAGGGCTCATTGATTTGGTCATCATGAGGATTCTCTCTTCGGAGGTTTCCGTCGGCCGATAGCCAGTCGGCAAGAGGAATTATGCAGAACATTGAAGGGCTGTTGAGCTGAAGATCAAGGATCTTTTTGCAAATCCAAGGTTCGGCATAATAGGGTGCTTCTCCATGTTCATGAAGCGCATTGTTGTAGAATCTCTGAGTGACACCACGGTCTGATTCCCACCATACCCTTATGCCCCCCATATCATGGGTGGACGTTGTGCATACAGAGAAATAGGGGTATCTCCAAGTATCGCCAAATTCTAGTTTGGGATCTTTTGGCATTCTTTGGATCTCCAAAGAGAGGATCTCAAGCCGAGACATCACCTCAGGCACGCAAGCCGGAATCATTCCCAAATCTTCGGCGCAACAGAGCATCCCTGTGGAGTCGATCAAAGGGGGCAGTTTCCACATAGCCTTTCCATACCAGAAGTCGTTGTGGCGATGATAGAAGAAATCATTGTAGAGACGGTTGAAACACCATTTTTCATAATCGGTCAAGACACGGAACTGATATGTGAACTGAGCGGCGATTCTGGGGTGATAATGTCCCTTTTTGTAGGGGTCTTCTATAAAGAGGACATCGTCGATTAGTCCCAGGAGGGCCTGACTGATTTTATAGTTTTTCTCAGAGTGTTCTATTTCAGCGAAATAGCGGGCCACCTTCAATTGGGTGTCAACAAAATCCTTAATTCGATATCTCCCGTCACCTATATAATCGAGATACAGTTCCTTAGCTTCCTCAGTAGCCTCTCCGAAGAAGTCGGTGAGCATCCATTCGAGGATGAGGGGTTTAGTCTGGATGTCGGGATTTATCCAGAAGTCATAGGTGTGGCGAAGTTCTTCGGGAGAGAAGGGAAGGGCCGGATTGAAATATCCCAGAAGACCATGGAGGGCGTCGAGAGGAATTTGCCAAATCCTGAAGAACCCTAAGATATGGTCGATACGATAAGCATCGAAATATTCAGCCATCTTGCGGAACCTTGCTTTCCACCATTGGAATCCGTCTTTGGCCATCTCTTCCCAGTTGTATGTCGGGAATCCCCAGTTTTGACCCAAAACAGAGAAATCATCGGGAGGGGCACCTGCTTGGCAGTCCATATTGAAAAGCCGCGGGCTTTGCCATGCGTCAGCACTATATCGGCTTATTCCGATTGGAATGTCGCCCTTCAAGACCACTCCTTTGGAATGGGCATAGTCTCTAACGGCATGAAGTTGCCTGTCGAGATGATATTGCACGAAATAATGGAACTTTATTTCTTCATCATTCTTATGACAGAAGGCTTCAATTTTGGCATACTCAAACTGAGCATAATCACCCCAGGCATTGTTATCAGGAGTGTTAAATTGCTGACACAAGACACGCCAGGCCGAATAAGGCATGAGCCATTCCTCATTCTTTTCCACAAAAGCTTTGAAGTCTTCAGAATCAAGGGTCTCCTGACCTTTCTCCTTAAAGATTTCGTTGAGATAACCTACTTTGAGAGTATTGACAGCCTCATAATCCACCTCTTTAAGCTCATTGAGACGTTTTGACTCTTGCCTATAATAATCCATTCGTTTTTCATCGTTGAGGCGCCCAACCTCTTCGAGGCGAATAAACATCGGATGGAGAGCAAAGGTGGAATTGGCGCTATAGGGATATGAATCCACCCAGGTGTTGGTTTTAGTGGTGTCATTGATAGGGAGCACTTGCAGAATCTTTTGCCCTGTGAGCTCACACCAATCCACCATCTTTTTGAGGTCGAAGAAATCTCCCACTCCATTGTCATCATTGGAACGTAGGGAGAAAACGGGGATAGCTGTGCCGGCCCCTTTCCAATGGTCGCGTGGATTAGCAAATCGCAGACCGTCAACCAGTATATAGCTATTAGCGGGCTCATTTACGAAACCGCATATACGGTTGTTGACTGTTTCCCATGCCACAGCCTCATGAGTGTCTTTTTTCAAGACCACAAACTTATATTCAAAAGGTTGCTCATATTCTGCCAAAGGAATGTCGGCGGTCCATTCCGGATAATGAGCATCGTTCATTATCAAGGATTTGCTCGGCAGCCAATTGCCAAGAAGTTTACCCTCGCCACAGATAGCCAAAACCTCGTCGGGATAGACCATTGGGGCGCTGACTTTAAGCCTGACAGTGTCGGGCACCACAGGCAATTCCTTGTCGCGATGACTCCTTTGCAAAATGCCATCTACAAAGGCGGAGGAATAATAGGGCTTATCATGGGGCATATCTTGCCATGAACTGAAGATTTTCACCTCTTTAAGACCTTCGCAGCCCTTGAAATGATGAGGTTTGCCCCATTCAAACCGCCATTCCTTGTCTTTTGATTTCACCACAAAGAAGAAATCGAAAGGGGGAGGGGTTTCGGCGAATTCTACATCCACCCTCCATAAATCGGGTGAAACAAGACTCATTTCGACCGATTCCCGTGGGTCGCCTCCACCCAATTCCACAAGATTCCCACATAGGTAGATAGACTCTCCCCATTGGGTGTGATAATTCAGATTAAATGAGATTTTCATGTATATTGATTTTGTATTGGTTCCTTTATTCTTTAGATTGATCGGTTTTTGTTTCTAAAAACTGCTGTAACGTATTTGATTAAAAGACTAAGATTCAGAGATTCAACCGCAACGGGAGCTTCCACAACTTGTGCATATTAGGCAGCCTTCCTGATAAATCAAGGATTCAGAGCCACAATTAGGGCATTTATGTCCCTTGGCCTCTGTGCCGTTAGGGAGATATTTCTTCAATGCCCTCTCCACTCCATTTTTCCATGTATTGATGCTATTGGAGTCTAATTCAAGGCCTCCAACGAGTTTTAATACCTGATCGATGGGCATACCGTAACGCAGCACTCCGGAAATCAATTTTGCATAGTTCCAGAATTCGGGATTAAATTTTTCGCTAAGGCCTTCAATAGTGGTTTTATATCCCCGTTTATTGATAAACTGGAAGTCATAACGTTTCTTTCCGTTTTCATCCGTGGCTTTGATAATCTTGCCATGGGTGACGCTCTTAGGACAGAAGATGCCATCCTCATCATCGGCCAATCCGGTGAATATCTCATAAGGTTTGCCATCGACAAGACCTACAAAAGCAATCCATTTCTCTTTGTTGTTTTGAAATCTAACGACGTCGGCCTCAAGTTCAATGGGACGTTTCACTACATGATCTGCATAATGAATAAGACCGGCCGATTCCTCTTCCTTTGACTTAGGCTCTTTTTTGACCGTTTCCAAAACGTTGGAGCGAGACCCGTCGCGATAGACTGTGCAGCCTTTGCATCCCGATCTCCATGCCTCAGCATAGAGTTGCTCCACGAGTTCTTCCGTAACGTCGTTTGGGAGATTTATCGTGACGCTAATCGAGTGGTCTACCCATTTTTGGATCGAGCCTTGCATCCTTACCTTCTCCAACCAGTCTACATCGTTAGATGTGGCTTTATAGTAAGGGGATTTTTCCACTAAAGCATCGATTTCTTCGGCTGTCATATTGTCTTTCTTCTCGATTCCATTGGCTTCCATCCAAGTCAGGAATTTATGATGGTAGACAATATATTCCTCGAAAGAATCGCCAACTTCATCCACAAAATCGATTCTGACGTTTTCGTCGGAAGGATTTACCTTACGCCTTCTTTTATAGACAGGCAAGAAAACGGGTTCGATGCCCGAAGTAGTTTGAGTCATCAGCGAGGTGGTGCCTGTGGGTGCAATGGTAAGGCATGCAATGTTGCGGCGTCCTGACTTCTGCATTCGCTCTATAAGTTCCGGGTCTGCCTCCTTGATTCTTTGAATAAAGGGATTGTTTTTTTCCTTTTCGGCGTTGAAAACAGAGAAGGCACCACGTTGCTCAGCCAACTCAACGGAAGCCCTGAAATAAGCCAGGGCGAGTTCTTTATGGACCTTAACTGAGAATTCCGTGGCTTCAGGAGTTCCATATCTAAATCCAAGGGCAGCTAGCATGTCTCCCTCTCCTGTGGTGCCGCAACCTGTGCGACGTCCTTTAGAAGTTTTATCCTTTATTTTCGACCATAGGTGAAGTTCTGTGCTTTTAACTTCGTCAGGCTCCGGATCCTCTTTTATTTTCTTTATGATTTCATCGATTTTCTCCATTTCCAAATCGATGATATCGTCCATGATCCTTTGGGCTTTAGCCACATGTTTTCTGAATAGATCGAAATCAAATTCGGCATCGGGCCTGAAAGGATTTTTAACATAACTATAAAGGTTTATGGCCAAAAGACGGCAACTGTCGTAAGGACATAATGGAATTTCTCCGCAAGGGTTTGTTGAGATAGTGCGAAATCCTTCGTTGGCATAGCAATCTGCCAGGCTTTCACGGGTTATAGTGTCCCAGAACAATACCCCGGGTTCGGCACTCTGCCAGGCATTATGAATGATTTTTTTCCATAATGACTGGGCATCAATAGTTCTCGTGTAATCAGGATTTTCTGAGTCAACAGGAAATTTCAGTTCATATTCTTTACCGGCGAGAGCAGCTTCCATAAAGCTGTCGTCGATACGCAACGAGACGTTAGCTCCAGTGATTTTCCCCGGAGTTGTCTTGGCATCGACAAAGGCTTCGGAGTCGGGATGTTTAATTGAGACTGTTAGCATCAAAGCTCCTCGGCGACCATCTTGGGCCACTTCTCGAGTGGAATTGCTGTATCTTTCCATGAAGGGCACTAGGCCGGTGGAAGTCAGCGCTGAATTTTTCACAGGAGCCCCTTTTGGACGCAAGTGGCTAAGGTCGTGTCCTACACCTCCTCGACGTTTCATTAACTGCACCTGTTCTTCGTCGATTTTGATGATCCCTCCATAAGAGTCGGGAGTCTTATCAAGGCCGATTACAAAACAATTTGACAGGGAACCTACCTGATAGTTATTGCCGATACCTGCCATGGGGCTTCCTTGGGGCACTATGTATTTGAAATCTTTCAAGACCTCATAAATTTCCTCTTCAGATAAAGGGGACGGATATTTTGACTCAGCTCCGGCAATGGAACGGGCAATTCTATGGTGCATGTCGTCGGGAGTTCTCTCGTAGATATTCCCGAAGGAATCTTTGAGGGCATATTTTGTGACCCATACGCGTGCTGCAAGTTGGTCGCCTTTGAAATATTCAAGGGAGGCTTCATAAGCCTCGTCATAACTATATATGGTTGGTGTTTGTGTCGCCATCTATTCTCTTTTTATTGATTGCAAATTTAATTAAGTATAGCTAATTTTGCAAAGGCAATAAGACACGGGAAATGATAATTTTAAGATTGACACTTATAATTTTGTAAACGTTCTTTTCCATGGTTTTCCAGGCAAATTGCTTAGTAAATACGATAAAAAGAAGAGGATGAAACCGGATTATTTTTTATCAAGAAAGAGTTGCCGAAATTTTAAGACAGATAAAATTTCCGACACTCTCTTGGAGGATATAATATCCCAGGCATCGAAGTCACCGACATGTGGCAATATGCAGCTTTATAGCGTTGTTGTCACTTCCGAACCTGACAATCTAAAGAAGATGGCGGCTTTTCATTATAATCAACCGGCTGCCACCTCGGCCCCTTGTATACTGACGGTATGTGCCGACTTCAACAGGTTTTCAGAATGGTGTAAGTCCAACAATGCAGACGCCGGTTTCGATAATTTTCATTCCTTCATAATGGCTCTGACTGATGCTGTCATTTTCGCCCAGCAGATTGTCACAATAGCCGAACTCCAAGGCTTGGGGACTTGCTATCTTGGCACAGTCAATTATAATGCTCAAGAGATTTCACAAATGTTGCAGTTGCCAGCTCTGGTTGTGCCTGTTGCCGCCATTGCTGTCGGATGGCCTGCTAAAGAGGGGGATGAAACCAAAAGGCTGCCGGTTGATGCAATCTTCCATAAAGAAGTTTATCGTCACGATGACGCTAAAATTATCCGGGATTTTTTCAAGGTTCTATCGGAAGACGATGCTAATGAGAAATTTATCGCTGAAAACGGTAAAGAAAATATAGCCCAAGTTTTCTCCGAGGTGAGATATCCGCGCTCCGTTAATGAAGAGGTGTCACGAAGCTTTTTGCGTCTTTTGAAGGAAAAGGGTTTTATGTACTGATATCAAGCGATTCTTGATTTTCAAAAATATTGAATAGATGACAAAGGAGCTTGGTTTGAAATATAACCTTGAACTGGTTGAGGATGTTTCCAACATTCTTGCTCAAGATTTTTGGGTCTATTGCAATTTTAAAGGATCGATGATTCCGGAGATCACAGACCCTATAAAATTCACATCGTCTTGTTCCATTTTTGTCAAAGAGGGGGAGGGAAAGATAGAAATCGACCTTCTAACTTATGATTTCAAAGGGCCATGTATTGTGAATATCCGTCAGGGCCAAATTATACAGAATGCCGAAGTGAGCGGTAATTTCGACGCCTCCTTCATTGTTTTGTCTCAAAGGTTTTGCGACAATCTTTTTCTGCTCCTCAAAGACAGCACTTCCTACGGCACTGCCACTCTTGAGAGGGTGGCTTCAGTGCCTCCTAATCTGGTGGAAAAATTTCAAAAATTTTACGCTCATATCCGCGACATTTTCGATGGGAGCCACGGTCCTAATGAATATCAGGCTATGGTGCTCGCAATTGCCTCATTTTTCTATGAATGTGCCACCAAATGTTATCCTCCTGTACTTGACGCCTCTAAAAAATCTATCCACAGGCTGACCGAAAAATTCCTCTCTTTGGTTCAACAACATTTCAAAAAAGAGAGGTTTCTTGATTTCTATGCCTCTCAACTTGAAGTTTCCACCAAACATTTGTCGCGCACAGTAAAAGAGTCCACAGGCTTTACGGCAGTGGAATGGATTGACCGATTCGTCATTCTGGAAGCAAAAGTGTTGCTTAAAGCCACCAATCTTTCAATTCAGCAGATTTCCGATGAATTGAATTTTGCCTCACAATCCTTTTTCGGAAAATATTTCAAGAAACACATTGGTAAATCTCCCAAGGATTTCCGCAATTCTCAATAATCCTAATAGGCCGAAAGAACTTAACTGCTTTTATGTTTTTCGCAAACCGGGTTTGTATTTATCGGAGATGAGGATACCTCCGATAATCAGGGCGCATCCGAAATAACCGAGCCATAAGATCTGTTCTCCCAAGAGGAAATATCCCGCAATCATGGTCACCACGGGCTGAACATATAAATAATTATTGGATTTCATAGGGCCAAGCTGTTTCAAGACATCGTTCCAGACCAGATATGCGAAAGCCGAGCAAAAGAGGCCCAGGAATAGGAAATTCAAAAGATATTGCGGTTCTTCCAAATTAAAAAGCTGCCAGAGACGAAGAGGCTCATGCTGGATAAGGAGAAGCGGCAAGGCAGTGATTACCCCGTAGAAGAAAAGCTTGCGGGTGATAAAAAGTGAGGAATAAATAGGAGTCAGACGTTTCACTGCGATTGTGTAGACCGACCAACTCACTGCAGCCGAAAGGGCAATAATATCTCCTATAGGATTGATTTCCAATTCTTCACCCGAACTAAAGATTATGCACACCACTCCTAAAAAGGCTATAATGGTGCCGAAAATGACATTGGGTTTTGGAAGAAACCTGTAAATGAAGGCCAACATAATTGTGGTGAAAATAGGAGAGACATTCACCAGAAGTGAGACATTTCCTGTCGTGGTATATTTTAAAGCGTAGTTCTCTGCTATAAAGTAGATGGAGCCTGCACACATTCCACATACAAGGAGCAGCAATTCATCTTTATAATTATTTGCCATCACTTTTTTCCAAGTGAAACAGAGCAAAATGATATATGCGAATGCAAACCTATAGACGAAAACTTCGACCGGGGAGAAACCTCCCGAGACCAACAACACTTTTGAACTGAGGAACGAAGTTCCCCAGGCCACCATAACAAGCAGTGCTCCTATGTGGGCTATGAGTTTCATGGTCAGATAAGGTTTTAGCTTTGCAAATTTACTAAATCCGCTTTATCTTCACAATTTTGAAGACCTCTTAATATAAAAGGAACGACATGACTAAAAAATAAGGACGACATCAATGAATGTCGCCCTTTTATTATGTAATAAAAAAATTAATCTAATTAACAGGAGAGAATTCGCTCTTTGGAGCCTCACAAATTGGACATACGAAAGTATCGGGTAAAGACTCGAAAGATGTTCCGGGAGCTATATTGTCGTCGGGTATCCCGGCTTCAGGATCATAAATGTATCCGCAAACATTACAAACATATTTTTTCATAATCATTATTTTTAGGTTTTTATATATTTTCAACGTTCGCGGTGGCTGAATGGTTCATATTTGCAAGTTTGGACGCCCTGTTTTATATTTGCAATCAAGAAGCCGATTCAATATTTTATGATTGGATGGCCCCCAAGAGATAAAAATTCTAAATCTGATACTATGGCAAAAGTGAAACCATTCAAAGGGGTAAGACCCCCGAAGCATCTTGTGGAGCATGTCGTGTCAAGGCCTTATGATGTATTAAATAGCGACGAGGCACGTAAAGAGGCCCACGGTAATGAAAAATCCCTTTATAGAATCATAAAGCCGGAAATAGATTTCGATCCCTCCACGGATGAGCATGATCCTAAAGTCTATGAAAAAGCAGCCGAAAATTTCAAACTTTTTCAAGAAAATGGCTGGCTCCTACAAGACGACAAAGATCACTATTACATCTACTCGCAAACTATGGATGGCCGCACGCAATATGGTTTTGTTATTGCCGCATGGGTCAACGATTATATGGAGGGTAGAATTAAAAAGCATGAGCTCACTCGACGTGACAAAGAGGAAGACCGCATGAAACACGTCAGAGTAAACAATGCCAATATTGAACCGGTCTTTTTTGCTTTCCCCGATAATGAAGAGCTCGCAGAAATCATTGAGAAAGTCACAAAACAAGAGCCGGAATATGATTTCATAGCCCCCGACGGTTTCGGACACACGCTTTGGAAAATCGGAGACGAACCTACAATTAAGAAAATCACTGAAGAATTTGAAAAAATCCCGCATCTATATATAGCCGACGGTCACCACCGTTCTGCGGCGGCAGCCCTCGTAGGAGCTGAAAAGGCCCGCAACAATCCTGACCATAAAGGAGACGAGGAATATAATTATTTCATGGCTGTGGCTTTCCCTGCCTCCCATCTGAAAATTATCGATTACAATAGAGTAGTCAAGGATCTAAACGGACTCTTACCTCAAGAATTCCTCGATCGTCTTAAAGAAAATTTCGATGTGGAAGAAAAGGGAACAGATATCTATCGTCCCAATAAACTCCATAATTTCTCCTTATATCTGGATGGGAAATGGTATTCACTGACTGCCAAACCGGGCACCTATAACGATGACGACCCAATAGGGGTGCTTGATGTCACGGTGTCGTCCGACCTTATTTTGCGTGATATTCTTGGCATTACCGATCTTAGAGGGGATAAACGGATCGATTTCGTAGGAGGTATCAGAGGTCTTGAAGAATTGAAAAGAAGGGTAGACAGTGGTGAAATGGCAATGGCATTAGCGCTTTATCCTGTCACGATGGATCAGCTAATTGATATAGCGGATTCCGGAAATATCATGCCCCCGAAAACCACATGGTTTGAACCCAAACTGCGTTCAGGCCTAGTGATCCATAAACTCGACTAAAGTCTCTACAAACTAATTAGACCTATCAAAGGCAGCCCTCTCCGAAATAATGGAGTCGGCTGCCTCTTCATTCCCTAAACTTTTGAAGGAAAATTCTTTAAGCTTATTTTCTCGAATCTCTAAAAGATGGAGCTGAAGCTTATAGAGGGAATCGTTTTCCTGCTCGGTCAATTGATAATCTGTTGAAGGCGGGACAGAAAAATTTATTTCCGTCATTTTTTTCTCATAAACTTTATCGAGAGAATCGATTTCTAAAGAATCTTTTGAAACACTTGTCTTTTGTATAAAAGTTTCGATTGTCTCAGCGCTAAGAGAGAAAAGTTTTCGAGCTTCCGGATTGTCGGATGAAACCTCCTTACTTCCACAAGAGGCCAAAATAATAGCTGCCAAAAAGATTGAAGTCAATCCACTAAACCTTATTCCCGATAAAGATTTAGAGGACCCTCCGAAAACAAAATTTATGAAATTTCTAATCTTCTGTTTCATCCCTTTAATTTTAAATCAAGTTTGGGAAGAAGATATTTGGCGGTGTGGGAAGCCTCACATTCGGAAATATCTTCCGGGGTCCCTTCAGCCATAACCTGACCACCCTTTTCGCCTCCTTCAGGACCAATGTCTATAATCCAATCCGCACTCTTGATCATATCGAGATTATGCTCGATAATCACAACAGAATTACCCTTATCAATCAAAGCGTTTAGCGAACGAAGAAGAGTTGCAATATCATGGAAGTGTAAACCGGTGGTTGGTTCATCGAAAATAAATAGATTTCCGCCGTTGCTCTCTTCCGAAAGATAGAATGCCAGCTTCACTCTTTGATTCTCCCCTCCTGAGAGTGTGGAGGAACTTTGGCCCAGTTTAATGTATCCTAACCCCACATCTTTGAGAGGCTGCAATTTCTTGATGATTCGTTTTTCTATTGTGCCATTTGATTCTTCAAAAAATTTGATGGCATCATCGACCGTCATCTCCAGTATGTCATAAATATTTTTACCCCTGTAAGCTACGTCGAGCACTTCTTTTTTAAATCTTTTACCTCCACAAACCTCACACTCTAATTGCATGTCGGCCATAAACTGCATCGGCACAAGAATTTTTCCTTCACCTTTACATTCCTCACATCTCCCTCCCTCCGAATTGAAGGAAAAATAGGAAGGGGTGAACCCCATTTGTTTTGAGAGCTGTTGTTCGGAAAAGAGACGCCGAATTTCATCGTAAGCCTTCAAATAAGTTGCAGGGTTTGAACGAGTCGATGTCCCAATCGGATTTTGATCAACGAAGAAGACGTTTCTAATTCCCTTGATATCTCCTTCAAGTTTTGAATGAGCTCCCGGAACGATTCCGGGCTCTCCCTGAAGGCGTGCAAGACCTTTATAAAGGATTTCCTTAACAAGAGTCGATTTCCCTGAACCGCTTACCCCGGTCACCACTGTCATCACCCCGAGCGGAAATTTTACATCGATGTTTTTTAGATTATTTTCTGTTGCTCCCTTAACTTCTATAAATTTTTTCCAAGGACGGCGAAGCGGTGAATATGATATTTTCAGTTGGTCGTTAAGATATTTAAGAGTGTAGGAATCAGGATAGGTTTCCGGATTAGGATGATTGCTAAGTTGTCCATTGTAAACCACCTTGCCTCCCAGGCTTCCTGCATCTTTCCCAATATCGATCAAATGGTCGGCAGCCCTCATGATTTCTTCATCATGTTCCACTACCATGACAGTATTGCCCGTCTGTTGCAACTTTCTTAAAACGGATATCAGCCGGGAGGTGTCGCGCGGATGTAGGCCGATGCTCGGCTCGTCAAGAATATAAAGAGAGCCCACGAGCGAAGAGCCTAAAGAGGTGGCCAGGTTGATGCGTTGGCTTTCTCCTCCGGAAAGGGTAGAAGAAAGGCGGTCGAGAGTAAGATAGCCGAGTCCGACTTCTACCAGGAAGTTAAGGCGAGAGTTTATTTCTGTCAATAATCGTTTGCCGATTAGCCTGTCAGTATCATTAAGGTTTAAATTCTCAAATAAGGTCTTAAGCCTGTCGATTGGAAGAGTGACCAATTCCTGAATTGTGTGGCCATCAATTTTTACATATCCGGCATCTTCTTTCAATCTCGAGCCTCCACATTTAGGACAAACAGTCTTGCCCCTATATCGAGCCTTCATGACTCGGTATTGAATCTTGTATTGCTGAGTGTCAATCCAATTGAAAAACCCATCGATGCCCTCCCAGTCTTTATCGCCATGCCATAGGTAATCCTTATGTTTCGGGGTTAGGGAAGAATAGGGGGCATGAATTGGGAAATCACGTTTTTTGGCCTTTTGGATGAAATAACTTTTCCATTCACTCATTTTTTCACCCCTCCAACATTGCACGGCATCCTGATAGATTGACAAAGTCTTGTCTGGCACCACGAGGTCTTCACTGACTCCCATAACCTTCCCGAATCCTTCACATTCTTCGCAGGCTCCGTAGGGATTGTTGAAATTAAACATAAGGTCGGAAGGTTCACGGAATTCTATGCCATCCTCTTCAAATTTCTTTGAAAACTTCAAACTTTCAATCCCATTTTCAGTCCAAATTTTCACCTCGCATTCGTCATTACCTTCGTAAAGAGCTGTTTCGATAGAGTCGGTCAGACGTGAAATTTCCTCTTTCTCCAAAGATAAACTTAGGCGGTCGATCAATAGCTTATAATCTTCCGGTTTCAATTCATAGTCGGTCAATAAAAGTTCCTGAATTTCCGGAAATTCGCCTTCTTTCTCAAGACGTGAATATCCCTGTTTAAGTAATATCTCGAGCTGGTCTCGAAACGACCTTCCCTCCGGCAAGGCGATGTCGACAACAACTGCAAGTCTGGTTCCTTCCGGATAAGAAGAAATGGCGGTGAGAATATCGTCAACGGTGTGTTTCTTTACCTCTTTTCCAGAAATTGGCGAGAAAGTATGACCGATTTTGGCAAAAAGCATTCGTAGGTAGTCATAAATCTCAGTAGAAGTTCCCACTGTGCTCCGCGGGTTTCTGGTGTTGACCTTCTGCTCGATAGCAATGGAAGGGGGTAAGCCGCTGATGAAATCGCATTCCGGCTTAGGCATACGAGTGAGAAACTGTCGAGCGTAAGCCGAAAGGCTTTCCACATATCGACGCTGGCCCTCGGCATAGAGAGTGTCGAAGGCAAGAGAGGATTTTCCGGAGCCGCTCACTCCGGTGACAACAATGAATTTATTTAGAGGAATAGAGAGGTCTAAATTCTTGAGATTATTTACTCTGACCCCTTTTAAATCTATTGATTGTTCCATAGGACCCAAAACATCATAAAAAAACGGTTATCGTATAAAGATAACCGGGAAGTTGCCTTGGAAAGACTCGAACTCTCACAAACGGAACCAGAAT
>JAFLTU010000050.1 GCA_022509125.1 Muribaculaceae bacterium
TGAGAGGGAAGGAAACAAAATAGGTAGAGAAACTTATTTTGTTTCCCTACCTACTAGATTATCCCCAGGCTGCGCGAGCCTCTCCGAGGCCGCTTGCCTGGGGTTGCGACAACTTAAGCCTCTCCGAGGCCAATTTGGGTTTATGGTTTATGGTTTATGGTTTATGGTTTAGAGTTGAGGGTTTAGAGTTTAGAGTTGAGGGTTTAAGTTTACGGTTTACTGTTGATCTTCTCCAACATCGGTGCAAGGGTTACCCTCCTTGCCGTTAACGGAAAAATAGTAACTTCACGAAAAACGAGTAACGAAATACGATAAACGAAAAACTATCGAAAGCATCCCAGGCTATGTACTGGGCTCTTTGCACAATGCTCTCCTAAATGATATCGCAAAAAAAATAAGAGCTCTAAAAAGAGCCCTTATTTTTTGCCCTACGAAGGGATTATTTTTTTGTGCGGTTACCGTAGCGACTGCGGAATTTGTCGACACGTCCTGCTGTGTCCACGAGTTTCTGTTTGCCGGTGAAGAAAGGATGGGAAGAAGAAGTGATCTCCAGCTTTACCAAAGGATACTCTTTGCCATCAATTTCAATAGTTTCACGGGTTGCAACCGTGGAGCGGGTGATGAATGTCTCATCGTTCGACATATCCTTGAAGACAACCTCACGGTAGTTCGTAGGATGAATGTTCTCTTTCATTACTAACTGCAGTTAATTGTTTGATGAATTGTTTATTTTTCCCTCCTTCCGCTTTTGACCGGTAGAAGGGGTTGGGACAAGACAGGTCGCGATCCCGTCTTATTGGCATGCAAAGTTACAAAAATTATTCAAGAAAACAAAGCACAATAATCTGTGCCACTATAACGCGTGCAAACATGGTCAGAGGATAGACCGTGGAATAAGCCACAGCAGGAGCGTCATTGTTGGCCACTTTGTTTCCATAGGCCAGAGCCGGAGGATCTGTGTAGCTTCCGCTCATCATACCTATGATAGAAAGATAGTTCATCTTATATTTTGCTCTCGCTATTATCCCGATAACGACCAAAGGAATAACGGTGATACAAAAGCCATATCCCACCCATAAGGCCCCCTTGAGATTGAATACTGTTGCAAAGAAATCCTTACCGGCGGCGATACCCACTGAGGCCAAGAAGAGGCATATCCCTATTTCACGCAACAGTAGATTAGCCGCTGAATTTGTGTATGTGACAAGATGGAATTTATGTCCATAGGCTCCGATAAGGATCGCGACAACCAGAGGTCCACCGGCCAATCCCAATTTCATAGGCACCGACATTCCCGGAAATTGCACCGGGAGGCTACCAAGCAGAATGCCAAGGAAAATGCCAATAAACATCGTAATGAGATTGGGCTCGTTAAGCCGCTTCATGGAGTTGCCTAATTTGCTTGCAAGAAGATTTATATGGTCGAGATTGCCGACAACGGTCAGTCTGTCGCCAATCTGAAGCCGCAGCCCCGGGCTTGGAAGAAGGTCAACTCCCGTACGATTAATCCGGGTGACATTCAACTGATAAGCGGCATGGAGATGCAGCTCTCCAAGTTTTGTGCCATTATAGGATGTTTTTGTAACCAGAATCCTACGTGAAACCACCGGTCCCTGCTCCTTAGGCCATTCCCAGTCGATTTTCTGACCCAGAAAACGTGAGAATTTCTCCTCATCGGTCTTAGCGCAAACAATCAATACAATGTCTCCTAGTTCAATTGTGTCTGAAGAAGTTGGAATAACAGTATGCCCATCGGGTTTGAGAATACGGGAACAAGTGTAATCACCCGGTATCAAGGCATGGAGCCTGATCATGGAAAGACCGGAAACAAGTTCATTGGTGATTTTAAAAGTGAGCATTGCAGGAGCCTTCATCGACTCCGCCTTCTCGTTTTCGATTTCCTGAATCTCTTTATCAATATTGATTTTGAAAATAGCCTTTAAGACTATCATCGTTAATATAATTCCGACCACACCGAGGGGATAGGCTGCGGCATAACCCATCGACATAGCTTGTGTGACATCATAAGCGTTGGCATCTACTTGTAACACCGTCTGTTGGGCAGCTCCAAGTGATGGAGTGTTGGTAATGGCGCCACACATGACACCGACCATGTCTGAAATGCTGCTCAGTCCATTTTCACCTCCCTGAAGATAATAGATAGTCAGCATAATTCCGACATTCAGGGCTATTCCAATCATTGCAAGGGCATTCATCCTGACTCCTCCATGTTTGAAAGAGGAGAAAAAACCGGGACCTACTTGCATACCGATTGAAAAAATAAATAGAATGAGGCCGAATTCTCGTAAGAAATGAAGAGTATTAGACTCTACGGCATAGCCGAAATGGCCTAAAAGGATACCTACAAATAAAACGAAAGTAACGCCCAGAGAAACACTTAATATTTTGATTTTGCCTAAAAGAATACCGGCAAAAATTACAAAAGAATAAAGCAAGACCGTGCTTGCAAGTGAAAGGTTACCGGGCTTTAAAAGATCTATAAACCAGTCCATTTCTTTCCGTGGAATGTATGTTATGGTTGGTTGCCTGAAATTTTATGCAAAAGTAAAGAAAAATGCCAACTAATCTGTAACTTTGCAAATGAAAAAAGTGTCATCCGGAGGAAGGATTTCCCAGGGTTTATTGACTTCTTTTTACCTATGTGATGCCCCGATAGGGATTTATTAGTCTTTGGATAAAATATTTACGTTATGGATAAGAAAATCAGAGCCGCAATAGTTGGTTTCGGAAATATTGGCAGGTTCACATTAGAGGCACTAAAGGCTTCAGAAGATTTTGAGATTGTTGGAATCGTAAGAAGGAGTGTAAAGGAAGATTCGTCGATCGAAGGAATTTCGGTGGTGAGCGATATCCGTAAATTGAATGATGTTGATGTAGCTATCTTGTGCACCCCCTCACGCGAAATTGAAAAATATGCCACTGATATCTTGCCTCTTGGGATTAACACCGTCGATAGTTTCGATATCCACACTGAAATTCCTTCGATGAGAAAACGTCTTGATAGGATAGCTAAAGAAGCGGGTAAAGTGAGCGTTATCAGTGCAGGTTGGGACCCCGGGACAGACTCGATTGTAAGAGTCCTTATGCAGGGTATGGCGCCGAAAGGGATAACAGAGACAAACTTCGGACCCGGCATGAGTATGGGTCATTCCGTTGCTGTCAAGTCTATAGAAGGAGTGAAGGATGCCCTTTCCGTGACTATCCCAAAAGGACAGAGTCTTCACCGTAGGATGGTATATGTGGAAGTGATGCCCGGCTATTCTTTTAGTGAAATAGAGAAGAAAGTGAAGGAGGATCCCTATTTTGCCCACGATGAGACCTATGTCTTTGAGGTGGAGAGTGTTGATGAACTCAAAGATATGGGCCATGGGGTGAATATGAAGAGAAAGGGGGTTAGCGGCAAGACCCAAAACCAGCTATTGGAATTCAACATGCATATCAATAATCCGGCCCTTACTGCCCAGATTTTAGTGGGAGCCGCACGTGCTGCTATGCGCCTTTCTCCCGGTTGTTACACCATGATAGAGATTCCTGTAGTAGACCTTCTTCCGGGTGAACGTGACAAATGGATTGCATTAGTTTAATATCGTATCGAACCGACTCTACTAACAACATATAGAAAAGGGGTATGTGGGAATATTTCCTTGATTGGCATGGTAATATGGTGGATAGCCTGACATCGCTGGAGGTTAACCTCCCTAACAGCATTTTCAGGCTCTTCATCAGCATGCTCTTGGGGATGATTATAGGTGCTGAAAGGAAAAGAAAGGGACAGACAGCCGGTATCCGAACATTCTCTTTGATATCTATGGGAGCGTGTCTGGCCATGTTGCTATCCATATATGTTCCCCAAGAATATATGGGTTTAAAAAACGGCGACCCTGGAAGAATAGCCGCGCAGGTGATCACAGGAATAGGTTTCTTGGGAGGAGGGGCTATGATTCAAATGAGAGGCACCGTGAAGGGGCTTACCACAGCTGCCGGCATTTGGATTACAGCTATAATTGGGATGGCCGTAGGAATAGGAATGTATGTGATTTCTTTCACAGCCACATTCCTGGTTCTTGTCACTCTTATAGCTTTCGAACAATATAGCAAGCGAAAGAAGATAGGGCAGGATTCCAAGGTAATAAATCTCACTATAGATGGAATTCTCACAAATATTGATGACTATCAACGGGTCTTAAAAGAGAATGGAATCCATCTTTCCACTTTTTACGTGGAATATAATTATGAAAAGCAACAGACCGAACTTAACTTCGTTATCCTTGTGCACACTTACACAGACGTTCTGCCTGTTTTGCGACTCATAAGCGAGGTTTGTCCCACTAGGAAACTTACCCTTTCGAATCAAATTGATATTTAATTAGGGGAAAGTTCTTCAAACTGAATGATAAAATAAATCCCTGTTCTGGTATCGATGAACAGGGATTTATTTTATACTGCCGAGAGAGTTGAATAGGTAGATCGTTTAAAGAATGTGTCTTTAAGACAAAGAATTCTTTTATCATTTTCCATCAGATAGCCGATCCCTTCCAGACGGCAATAGCCGTTTCGCTTTATTTTAGCTCTAACTTTGACCACAAATTCGTCTACTAAACTTCTGGCCTCTTCATCTGGGATATCCAATTTTCTTTTGAGAGATTTTAATAAGAGGGAAGAATCTCCGGCTATATCAGGAAAAAATTCTACCCTAATCCTTGTGGGATAGAAGACCCCGTCAAAAGGATCGTAATAGGCCTTTGCATGGGATGCAGTGAAAATGCCAAGACCGGGTACCCCTACATTTCTGCAGGTCAGAAGAAGATAGGATATATGTCGGGAAATCCGGTTAACGGTCATGACAATTGCAAAGTTAAGAAAAGATGGTGAAGATTGAAAAAAGGGTTATCTACAATTTATAGACAATTGTTTCATTTTCATTTCTTAAATCATAATTGCCTGGAAGAATTAGGGAATGAAAGAGTTGGCGACATCCGGGGAAATGCCTTTTGAAAGGGCAATCTTTTTGTCGGCTGTCGCTTCGTCGGTTAGATAGTTGAGTCTATGAAGATAACCGCGCAAAAGATAATACATCGGATTATCCGGATTTTTATTTAAAGCCTCCTTTATTTCCATTCTGGCCCTTGCGTATTCTTCTGAGGTTATGAGCAGGAAAATAAAAGCCTCTCTTGTGTCTTCATCGTCGGGATTTAAGTCTAAGGCCTGAAGATAGCTTTTCTTTGCAGCCTCCAGATCGCCTCTTTTTTCTTCAATGGCAGCTAACCCGGAAAAAGCCGAAGAGTTATTGGGGAAATTTTGGTTAATTTTTATAAATAGTTTTTCGGCCTCTTCCATCTTCGACTCTTGAAGATAAAGAAATCCCCTTGTTGAAAGAGTCCATTCTTGAATGGAGTCAATCTCGAGACTTCGGTCGAGATCCTCTATCGCCAGTGAAATATTATTGGCAATTAGGTAGGCATGGGCCCGGTTGTTTAGCAATACTGTGGATGAGGGGGCAATATTGAGTCCTAATGATAGTGCCTCGATAGCTTCTTTAGGTTCTCCTTTATTGATTTTAATTAGACCTAAATTTGCGAGAAGAAGTGAATTAGAGAAATTGGCCGGCTCTAACCGCAAAGCTTCCAAGATTTTTTCTTCTGCCTTATTCCAATTCTCCTTGGCAATATAAAAATCAGCAGAATCAGCTAGTTCTATATATCGGTCAGAGGAAGGGAAGGCAAGATGCCTTCCCAAAATAAATAGTATAAAAAGCCATATAAATCTTGACCACATCATAGGGCTTTATTTTTGTTTATTGAAGTTTTCTATTCCGGAGGTCAAGAATTTAAGATATGCTGCCACATCTTCTTTATAACTATATGAACCTGACATAGGTTTACCCTCATCGTTGACTATGACATAGAAGGGCTGAGCATTGGCTCCAAACTTGGATCTCTGAAGATAGCTCCATTTGTCTCCGAGTGTGCGGAGAGTTCTTACCGTTCCGTCTTTTTCCGTCACTTTAACAGGCTCCGGCAAAGGTGTCTTATCGTCAACCATGAGAGTCACAAGAACGAAATCATCGTCCAACAGTTTTTTCACCTCCGGATTTGTCCAAACTGCAGCTTCCATCTTTCGGCAATTGACGCATCCAAACCCTGAAAAATCCAGAAGGACAGGCTTCCCGAGGTCTTTGCTAACCATGAGCCCTTGGTCATAGTCATCAACCTGGGCCACAACTTCACCATCGAAGAGATTGAAATCCTGAGTGGAAAGAGGAGGGGTGAAAGCACTGATGCTTTTGAGGGGAGCTCCCCAAAGTCCCGGAAGCATATAAACTGCAAACGAAAGAGAAATAACAGCCAGACAGAATCGGAAGAGACCAACTTTTTCAACTTTGTCGTCATGTGGGAAGGTAAGCTTACCGAGAAGATAGAATCCTAATAGGGCAAAAATCACAATCCATAAAGACACAAAAACTTCGCGGTCGAGAATGCGCCATCCATAGGCAAGGTCGGCAACTGAAAGGAACTTTAAAGCGAGGGCAAGCTCAAGAAATCCGAGCACTACCTTAATAGTGTTCATCCAGCCACCGCTCTTGGGGACAGCCTTCAACATCGTCGGGAACATTGCGAAGATTGAGAAGGGAAGGGCCAACGCCAGTGCGAAACCACCCATACCAACTGCCGGAGAAACAAAGTTTGATGTAGCGGCTGCTTCCACAAGCAATGTGCCGATTATCGGACCCGTGCAAGAGAAGGACACCAATGCCAATGTAAAGGCCATAAAGAATATGGAAACATAACCCGACGTTGAATCAACTTTTGAATCCATCTTGTTGGTCCATGAAGAGGGCAAGGTTAATTCGAAGCCACCCATGAAGGAAATAGCGAAGATTACGAGCAGAACGAAAAATGCTATATTGAATCCTGCGCTTGTGGCCAATTCATTTAAGGCCGAGGCTCCGAATAAGACTGTGACAATGATGCCCAATGCCACATATATCACTATTATGGAAAGACCATAGACTGCCGCTGACGCAATAGATTTTTTGCGGGTTTTGTTTTGCTTTAGGAAGAAACTGACCGTCATCGGAATCATTGGCCATACACAAGGGGTCACCAATGCTATGAGACCTCCAACAAATCCTGCGATGAAGATATACCAAAGAGAACGTGATTGCTGATGTGGATCCTCAGAAAATACCATCATTTCGGCTTCAACGTTCTCCCACCAATTATGGTGGGCCGTGATGCCACTCAGATTGGCAGCCGGGGTCATCCAGGGCTCTGAAGCTTGAAGAGAATCGGTCATTTGTGCCAATTCACGAGCCTCTTCGTGAAGACTTTCCTTCTCCGGAACAACTTCTTCAGGCTTATCTTTCTTTTCTTCAGGGGTTGCGGCCGCTACTGGCGCCTTTCCCTCAAAATGATGTGACCCAAACACTTGAACACACCCAGTGTCGTTGCATGCCTGGCCCTTTATCTCAACATCTACACTGTAACGAGATTCCAAAGGTATGATTTTCTGCGTGAATGTGACCGACCCGTCATACATATGTTGATCCACTTCGAAAATGTCATCATATTCTTTGATGTAGGGTTTATTGGGTTCAGGATTACCCTCAACTTTACAACCCTGCGTGTCAAAATAGAAAACAAGTGGATTTGACCCTCCAGCCGGATTATCAATTGAATATAGATGGTAACCTGGTGAGATCTCCGCTGTCATTTCAATACGTGGGTGTTCAGTGTTGTCACCCACAAGTTTATAACTCCATTTGACAGCATCTTCAGCAAAAAGGGTAACAGGCATCAGCAACACGCCGATGAGCCATAATACATGCTTCATGGTTTAGGTTGTTTCTTGGTTGTAAAATTACAAAAATAGAATTAATCTTTATGCCTTAACCCCACAAATTTTGTTAAAAAGAGAAGTTTGTCAAATTGTTCCAACATGTTAATCCATAAATAGGAGGGATTTTAAAACCCTATAGGGAAATTATAACTAATTTTGCAACAAATTTAAGGTTAAGAAGATGAAGGATCCTATTTTGAATATTCTGGAAAATCATATCCTGGTGCTAGACGGAGGACTCGGAACGATGATACAGGGTTATAAATTTAAAGAAAATGATTTCCGGGGGCGAGAGTTTATGACTCATGGGGAGTCGCTCTACGGTTTCAACGATATCTTGAATCTTACCAAATCTCATGCAATTAAAGAAATACATGAGAAATATCTCAGTGCAGGAGCCAATATTATAACCACCAATACTTTCAATTCCAATTCACTCTCTATGATTGATTATGGATTGGATAAAATTGAGGGCCTCTCCAGGCGCCTTAATAGGGAAGGGGCCAAGCTCGCCAGGGAGGCCATAATGGATTTCGAGAAAATAAATGACCGAGGAATCCATTTTGTCGGCGGTTCTATAGGACCTACCAACAGAGCCGCCTCTATGAGTCCGGATATTTCAGATCCTATGATTAGAAATGTCAGCTATGACGAACTTTACAATGCATATAAAGAGCAGGCTGGAGGACTTATCGAGGGGGGGATTGATCTTTTTATATTTGAAACTTTTTTCGATACTCTTAATCTCAAGGCAGCGATTGGGGCAGCTAATGATATGATGAGGGAAAAGGAAGTTAAGATTCCAATTTTGGTGTCTGCCACAGTTTCTGACAAGGCAGGAAGGTTGCTGTCCGGTCAAAACTTGGCTGCTTTTATAGCCTCCGTGTCCCATATGGATAATGTTGCCATAATAGGAATGAATTGTGGTTTTGGACCCGACCGCATGATTCAATATGTAAGAGAAATCGATTCTATTAATCCTTGTTTCACATCATGCCATCCCAATGCAGGTCTCCCGGATGAAAAAGGTTGTTATGATGTCGGGCCGGAAGAATTTGCTCTCAGTCTTAAGACATTGCTTGAGGAGAAAAGGATAAATATAATAGGGGGTTGTTGTGGCACAACTCCGCAACATATCTCTGCTATCTCTAAAATTGTGGAGAAGTATTCTCCGCGTTTCCCAAAAAAAGATAATGGGATTTTAATGCTCTCGGGGCTCGACGGATTAACGGTGAAAGATTCTTTCCTCACGGTTGGAGAGAGGTGTAATGTGGCGGGGTCAGCCAAATTCCTGCGCCTAATTAAGTCGGGCGACCTCGAGGAGGCTGCTGAAATAGCCAAGAGTCAAATAGAAAAGGGAGCTCAGGTTATTGATATTAACCTCGACGACCCGTTGCTTGATGCCAAAGAAGAGATGGTCAGGTTCCTAAGATATATTCTTGCCGAACCCGATGTTGCTAAAGTGCCCTTCATGATTGATTCTTCGAAATGGGATGTCATAGAGGCGGCATTGAAAGAAATACAGGGGAAAGGGATAGTAAACTCCCTATCGTTGAAAGAGGGTGAAGAAATATTCAAAGAGAAAGCGAGAAAAGTTAAAAACCTTGGTTTCGCTTTGGTGGTGATGGCCTTTGATGAAAAGGGGCAGGCCGACTCTTTCCAGCGTAAGGTTGAAATATGTAGAAGAGCCTATAAAATTCTCACTGAAGAATGTGACTTCAATCCCAATGATATAATTTTCGATGTTAATGTTATGACCATAGCCACAGGGATGCCTGAACATTCCCGTTATGCTTTGGATTTTATCGAAACTGTGGAATGGGTAAAAAAGAATTTGCCCGGAGCTCGACTGTCGGGAGGTATCAGTAATCTTTCTTTCGCCTTTAGGGGAAAAAACAAGATACGGGAATTCATGCATGTTGTCTTTCTTCATCATGCCGTGAAAGCGGGACTTGATATGGCTATCATTAATCCGGCCGTTAAAACAGCTTATTCGGATTTGCCGACGTCTATCAGAAAGACTATAGAAGACGTTATTTTCGATAGAGATCCTGAGGCTGTAGATAGATTGATAGCATTCGCAGAGGAATTTAATGATAAAAGCTCTGAAAAACAAAGGGTTCAGCCGGAGGTTGTAAACTTAGATATGCCTGTTGAACAACACCTCATTGCCGACCTGATGAAGGGAGATTTACATCACTTGAATGACCACCTTGCAAAAGCTTTATCTGAAATAGGAGATCCCGTAAGGATAATTGAGGGACCTCTTTTAGAAGGAATGAAACGGGTTGGCGATTTGTTCGGGGAAGGAAAGATGTTTCTGCCTCAAGTAGTGAAGACAGCAAGGGCCATGAAGAGAGCCGTGGAAATCCTGACTCCGGAAATAGAGAAGAGACGAAACGGAGGAGATACTCAAAAAGCCGGTAAGATTCTTATAGCCACAGTAAAGGGTGATGTTCATGACATAGGTAAAAATATTGTCGCAACGGTGCTCGCCTGCAACAACTATGATATTATTGACCTGGGAATAATGACTCCTGCCGAAAAGATAGTGGAGACTGCCTTGAAGGAAAACCCCGACATTATATGTCTTTCAGGATTGATAACTCCATCTTTAGCAGAAATGACCGAGACTGTCCGTCAATTAAAGAATGCGGGAATTGAGGTGCCTGTTATGGTAGGAGGTGCGGCGACTTCTGTAATTCACACTGCTCTTAAAATTTCACCAGAATATGGTGGTCCTGTGGTCCATATGTCCGATGCCTCCCAAAATCCCATCGCAGCAAACAAACTTTTAAATAGTTTTGACTCCCGGCAAGAATATCTCCGAGAAATAAAAGAAAAATACACAGAAATCACTGAAAAAATTCAGAGCAAAGAAAAATTGATCCCCTTCCGGGATGTAATAGAAAAGGTTTCAAATCGTTTTGTTGAGCCCCTGACTCCAAACATACCTAAGGCTCCGATAGGAGAATCCCTCAGAATGGAATTGCCTTTGGAAGAGATTGAAAGCCTAATTAACTGGAAGATGTTTTTTATGGCCTGGAAACTTCAGGGATCTCATCTTGATAGGTTCCCCTATTGGGAAGATCCTCAAGAGCAGAAAGCATGGCTTGCAGGAATTAAAGAGGAAGAAAAAGATAAAGCCCGCGAATCTTTGAGATTGTATAAGGATGCAAGGAAATTTTTAAATTCCCTAAAAGAAAAAAAAGTTTTTGATGGAGCCGCACTCATCAGATTTGAGAAATGCCTTGCCGATAAATTCGAAATCAGGATAGAAGACTTAAAGTTCCCTATGCTTCGTCAGCAACGAGAGGGTACAGATTTTATGTCTGTTACGGATTTTTTAGGAGGTGGAGAAAACTATATTGGATTTTTTGCGGTGACGGCCGGCCGAAAGATCTTTGAAATGGCTCTGAATTGGGAATCGACGGGAGATAAATATCGTTCTCTTCTGGCTCAAACGGTAGCAGACCGACTGGCCGAGGCCGGTTCTGAATGGTTACAGGAGTTTGTAACGAAAAATTATTGGCCTGTAAATATTCGTCCTGCTTGGGGTTATCCTATGATGCCTGATCAGACTTTAATACATGAGGCTTCAAAACTTTTGCCATATCATAAAATTGGCATTACATTGACCGAAAACGGAGCAATGAATCCACAGGCTTCAGTTAGCGGTGTTTATATAAATAATCCCAAGGCAAAATATTTCATGGTTGGTGAGATTGGTTCCGATCAAATAAGTGAATATGCATTGCGCAGAGGAATGAGTCCTGAGAGAATCAAAGACATTTTAAGATTTTAGTCGAAATGGAAATAAATCTGTTAAGTATAGGGAAAATATCTTCTGAATGGATTCAAAAAGGTCTGGAAAATTTTGAATCAAGAATCGGAAAATACATAAAATATAGTACAACAATAATTCCGGATATCCGAAATTCTAAGGCATTAAACTCTGAGCAGCAGAAAGAAGAAGAGGGAAGAGCCATTATAAATCGGTTGCAACCCTCCGACTTTGTTGTAATAATGGATGAAAGGGGATTGGAACAAACTTCACGAGAATTTGCCTCCTGGCTTCAGCGCCAGATGAATACGGGAAGAAAGAGGATTGTTCTAATAATTGGTGGACCTTTTGGATTTTCAGATGATGTTTATAGGAGGGCCGATTGCAAATTATCTCTTTCCAAAATGACGTTCACCCATGAAATGGCAAAACTATTTCTAACAGAACAGATTTATCGGGCCATGACAATATTAAGAGGGGAACCCTATCACCACGATTGAAGTTTAAATCTTGCAATTGCTATTGAAATATCCTATGACCGAGGAAAAAGAAAAAAGATTAAGAGAAATCAGAATGGAGTTTTATCGTTACCGAAATGGCATCGTAGCTCAAAATCTAAGGCAAATTTATGGCCCTGATACAATGGTGTTTGGTCTTAATTTGCCTCAGTTATCAGAAATTGCCGCGCTCCATGGGAAAGATAAAGAACTGGGGAAAAAACTATGGGAAGAATATAAAAGTAGGGAAGACCGTTTGATTGCCCTATATGTATTACCCCCTGATGAGCTGGATAAGGATGAGGTGAAGTCCATGATAGAGGATATCAGAAATAATGAACAGGCGGAAATGTTAGCATTTCGTTTATTGCGCCACCTTCCATATGCTCATGATCTTTATGAAGAATTGACAAAAACTGACAATCTTAGTCCTGCAGCTCGTTATGGCGTTGTTATGTTAGGCAAAAATCTAGGTCTTTAGGAATTAATCCAGTTAGATTTAGCAGAAAAGCGAAATAAAAATGCATGAAACTCATTAAGAGATTCATGCATTTATTTATATGGTGGAGGTGGAGGGGGTTGAACCCTCGTCCAATCACGGACCCAATAAGCTTTCTA
>JAFLTU010000051.1 GCA_022509125.1 Muribaculaceae bacterium
CCCCGAGAAGAAGATAATTAAGTTTTTTCATATCGTATATGTTAGGTTAAAAAGATTATTTCGCATTTTTCCCGCCTTCGGCAGACAAACGGCCTGCCTTCGGCAGAGGGGGGAGGGGAGGAGGCTTTGTTTTTGCCTTCGGCAGACAAACGGCCTGCCTTCGGCAAGACTGGAGGGAGAGAGGAGGCTTTTTTTTTGCCTTCGGCAGACAAACGTGCTGCCTTCGGCAAGGGGTGGGATGGAGAGGTTAGGGTTGCCTTAGGCAAGGGGGGAGAGGAGGTTCTTGCTGCCTTCGGCAGTCTGTTTGTCTGCCGCAGGCGGGATATTCGGGTTTAAAAATTTTCTATTATTTCATTCATAAATCTTGATTGCTTTTTAGTTAATTCTGGTTTCCCATTTTTACCTATCGGCAATTCTATTTCATCGGGAAACTTCGGTGAAATGATAAGCATCTTTCCTTGCTCACACATATCAAACAGCTTTTTCCTCGGTTTTTCTCTTTCGGAATAACCATAGTTTTGGAATAGGATTATTTTACCTCCTTTCCGGCAAGCCAATTCAAACCAGGGCTTTTCCTCCTTAGAGATGAAGGCGCTCACCAGGACACCATCGTTGTTGACGGCATACTCCCATTGCTGCCTGAGTGATTTCTTTTTTTCTTCAGTATATCTTCTGTGAACTACGACGGGATAAATGAAGGGGTTTTTAAGTAATTCCAAATTGCCATAAAGCTGACAGTTGACCTCGAAAATCGAGACTTCGTTTGCTTTAGTGAAATACTCAGGTTTAGTCTTCCTTATCCACAATCGATAGGGATTTTCCCAAATATAGACAAACAGATCATTCAATTTTCGGGAATGAATCAAGAATTGGTCGTTATATCCATACTTAAATATAAAATCGGAATGGCTCACAAGATTAGCCTGGAGACAAGTCTCAAAGATTTTTGTTTTGAATTCCTGCATATAGGCATCCAAATGTTTATCCAATTCTTCGGTTATTTGAAGGATGAAATGGATATGATCCGGCATTATTATATATTGCAGTATTCTCAATTTCGGAAAAAGCTCGCTGAAATTTTTGATTTTTTCAGAAATAACATACCCGATAGGGTCATATTTCACATTCGTGCCTTTATATTTATCATCGCGTCCGGTTCTTAAAATAGAGGAAAAAGGGGGGATACAGTCATTCTTGGCCATCGTTATCAGGAAAATTCCCGGTTTACGATAGTCGATGAATGAAGCTCTCCAATTTCCGATACTCATCGATTTCTTTAACATTTTTCCCGCCTTCGGCAGACAAACGGGCTGCCGGAGGCAGAGAGGATAGAAGAGTTATAGTTATATATTTCCGGCTTGTTCTTGAGTTCCATCAACAATGATTCGGCAAAGTTTTGTTTGTTGTGGTCCAAATAGTTTAGATGCTATAGAGGCATTTTCCCCTTCAAACCATATAGATTTGCGATAACTGAAATTGGTTTCGTTATAGGAAGAATTATTAATGGTTACTGTACAATAGGAGTCATAATATTCAGTATGTATTTCCACTGGAGCATGGGCTGTTCCCGCGGAAGTCATCTTATTAGAAGAATCAAAGTAGCATCTTTCTATAAGCATATCATGCATAGCTGTTTTAATTTTGTTGCCACCATTTTCGAGATCATAAACCAACAAAGCTTTATTGTCTTTACTATTGAACTTGCAATCATAAAACTCAACAACATCTTGAGAGTAATTATAACAGTTATAACGCCCCTCGTTTTTACCATCACTGTCTTTATTATAGTTGAATACACAGTCCTTATATGTCTGAGAGCCAGAAAATGTATGCCATTCTCCATTGAAAGTTACTCCATCAAAAGTTCCTTTCGTTAGGCCTTTGAAACCCATTGAGGTGTGATTGCCTGAGCGGATAAGCACATCTATTGTGAGGTTTTTAACTGTCAAGTCACAACCTGTCATTGCTTGCCATTCAATATTGTTTATCCCAGATTTTTCATCTTTACCAATGAAGGTAACTGTCTTATTTGTTGGCCAAGTTACAGTGTTGGCTGCAACTGTTGTAGTTCCGAATTCTACAACGGAGTTATTATTGATTGCTGCGAAAGCAGTTTTGGCATCTAAATACCAACCTTCATCAACTTTGAAATATTGTGAGGCTTGTTCAAGAGTTTCGTCTACATAAATATCGTAGTTGTTTTTGTATACGAAGATACCGCCATTATTATCGGTGGCAGGATTGTCTATTTCGTTCCATAGACCGTTGTTTTCGTTCACGTAACCGGTAGCTGTTGTGTTTATAATAGTGACAGTGCCATAACATCCGTTTTCGCTCTGTATCTGAATAGCTGCCTTATCAGTTAAAGGATTTGATGATTTAAACACTGAATTTTCAACGGTCAAATCCATCTGACGAACACCGGTAGAATAGATGAGAATACCTTTGCCGTTCATATCGAACTCACAATTGTAGACGGAGACATTCGTCTTGTCGTTAGCATAATAATAAATGCCGTTAGCTTTGGTGTTGCTGCTTTCAGAGTTAGTGAATTTACAACTGTCGAATGAAGCTGAATCATGTATATATAGGGCTATACAACCCTCTATATTGCAATTTTTGTAGTTTTCTTGTAATGCATCTAAGAAGAATGGTCCTCCATCGTTGCCATATTTACCACTAGCTGGCCGTTTCATTGTTATATTCTCAAAATTGAGCTTTACTCCATTAGCCCCTATAAGATCATCCTGAAATTCGAGAACTATTTTTTCTGGATCCCCTATGCCAATTATAGTTATATTTTCAAAAGCGGAGGAAGCTTTTGTGGAAGTCACATCAAATTCTTCATTAAGATTAATCGGAGTGTCATGTTCACCTACATAAATAATCGGGTCTGTAATGCCATCATCTTTTGCTTGGGAAATGGCAGCTTCTAAAGTTTCATAGGTAGTGTCTTCCATTTTCACACTATTGTCGGGCACGGTAATTATTTCTCCTCCCTCATCGCCATCGCCAAAACCGGGTTTAACTTCAACATTAGCATCCCGTGAACCAGTGAGTAGGCTTCCGTAAAGATTGGTTCGGTGGTTTCGTTTTACGGTTACATCTCCTATCGATTTGGTCTTTTCTTTATTAACGTTATCACCACCTTCTGTATAACCATAGGTCACAGTTTTTGTCTCCTGCTCTGGACCCACCAAAATGTAGGCCATCGCTAGATAGTAATATCCATCTTTGGGGAATTTTTCATAATCTATAGATTCGATATCATGTGAAGGAATAGAAGATGAATGGAACGTAACGTCTTTGATCTCAGAGTCCACTTTACCAGTAAAGAGGTCCAGTTTAGTATAAAGTTGATTAATTGATATAGATGATTCGGTAACTGTTAAACCATAATTTTCAAAATCATCGAAATCATTAGTGCCAACATTAATTTGTGCGAAAGGTCTGTAAAGATCGGCATTAACGCTTTTATCACCCTGGATTACTCCCAGATCACAAAAAGCAAAGAATCCATCAAGGTCATCATTGTTACAAGATACGTTGTCATAATTAACGCTCATAGTGGCTCCGCTTTCTTCAAACCTGACTGTATATATCCTTTCACTGTCTGGAACCTTTTTATCTGCCCAGAAAACTATACCGTAATGATGATCATTAGGCAGTCGAAGGTTAAGAGAGGTTTTACCCTCAAAGTCATCCTTGATTACAGGATTGGTCACTTTTTTATATTCAAAGTTTCCTTCGGTTCCAAAAACCTCATAAATAGCATATTGGAGTTGGTCGATTGATTCACCTTTTCCGTAATTTCTTGTCTGTAATTGAGGAGTTGACAGGGAAAGAATAATATTGGATTCGCCATCTTTTAAAGAGAAACTCAAATCTTCTTGGGAGCAGGAGACTAGGAAAAAGCCGACGGTTCCCAAAAGGAAATAGGTTAGTTTTTTCATTTCTTTATTCAGTTATTTTTTCTTTATTTAAAAGTTATTTTATTTCGATGTTATAGTCGTCGCCTTCGAAATCGGGGTTGATGGTGACACCACCTCCTGAGGTTACAGTGAGGAATTTTCCTTTCACGATAGTATTTTTGCTACGTTGGATAGGCACTTCTATTCCTGAGGAAGAGGCGATTAGTGTGCCGTCGCTGTTATAGATCTGCATGTTGAGGTTCATGGTGGTTTCTTGATCTGTCAGCACATAATCGAATCCCATCTGCATGCCATCATCGCCGATCGACATGCCTCCCTGAAATGATATGCCTGTGGAGGAGTCGGAGGGTCGGTCGGTGAAGAAGTTATAAGAGGAGGGCATGAAGGCATTATAAGAGAAAACCACCTGATAGTGGTCGAGTCCCAAAACATCGGCCACTTCATCACGGGTCAGACCATTCCAATAGACTTCGCCACGAGTGTCGGGATTCTCTCCGCGAGAGAGTAGAAATTCTTGGAGGCGTGTGGCGTCGATTCCTTCGATTGCTTTGTCGAGGAATTCATCCATATCGGTTGAAATGAATTCATAGCGGCCCATGGGTCGCTGCATGAGAGCAGTGGCTGAATTTTCCGGAGTTTTACCATTGTGGCGGATTTCATAGAGTTCGGGGTCGTAGACCTCTCCATAAGCCGAACCTCTGAAGGCATCGCGCATCTCGTTGTTGCCGGGATGGCCCTTGCTTTCATCAAGAATAATCTCTGTGAAATCATTGGTTTTATAGAAAAGATCGGCCTGGGTTCCGGCAGTCACATGGTCGCTCCATACTCTGAAGCGGTATTTGCCTTCCGGAAGAGAGAGGGTTGTCTGATAGTCGTGGCTATCGGTATACTGACGTGAGAATGTGAATGAAGTGAATACTTCGCGATTGGCGTCGTTTTCATCCGTCACTTTGTAGACATTGACCACATAGCGAATATCGTAGATAGTTTGTTCGGCCCTCGATTCTTCACCGTTGCGTGTATAATAGACCTCTTTATATAGTGGAAGGTCTTGGTCGAAAGTCAGATAGAGGATAAATGGAAACGTCTCTCCGTTGTCGTGGGGCCATTCATGGACATTACAAGAGGATAGGAAGGGGAGAAGAGTTGCGAAAGATAGCAACGCAAGGATATTTTTCTTAAACATTTTTAGGACCTTAGGGAGTGGACATTCTATTCTCATTTTCCACCTCCTTTTCTTTTTTCAATCGGGAATGTATAACCAATGCTGATGTTTAGGTTATCGAGGCCGAAGTAGGTTTTCTTCTTCGAGTCAACAAGTTTCCCGTTGTATTCGTTAATAAATCTGTTGTAATGTAGTCTGTAAGCACCGATTCCGGCACCGAATTCCATCACCCAGCGGCCGTTTTTGGAGACAGGGATGCGATAACCTGCCGCAAGACCTCCACCGATAGCCGGGGTTTTTCGGCGATAGTCCTGATAGCGGTATTCTCCATTGAAGGCAAAGTCATACCATGCCATCCCATAATGGACCTCCAGGTATGCTCCCATATTGTCAGGACGGAACCAATAGCGGAAACCGGGTTGGAAACCGAAGATTCGGAACTTTATTGTGTGTTTGAAGTAATTTAGTGCGGAATAATAAATCGGTAGGTTAAAACTCCAATGGGAGGCGAGGTCAACTTCGAATGAGGCATTAGCCCAAGTCATTAACCAGTAGGGGAGGTCTGTCTTAATATAAAACCGGCGTCTCCATTCCTCAGAGAGAGTTTGGGAGATTTCCTGGCCCTCAGCTTCGTAATCGGGGACTTCTGCTATTTCCTCAACCACTTCAGCTTCGATGATTTCGGGTTGCAGAATCTCTTCAGGAACCGGCACTATGAAACGATGTTTCACTCCTAGTGACACCTCGGCACAACGCATTAACGGGAAGACGTTTTTAGCCAAATAAGACCACGTTCTCCCTTTGTCGAGGTTTCTGAGTCGGGCCTCTTTGGCTCCGTAGGATATTTTTGAATCGAGAATCGTGATCACCTGACCCCGGGCCGGTATCAAAGAGTCAGCATCCACGAGCGAGCGGAACATTGTCCAGTCTTCGCCGCGTGAGAATGTTGAGATAATGCTATCGGGAATATGGACTTCGGATTGCAACCAAGAAGACATGGCAGCTGCGCGGGCCTTTGCAAGCCGGCGGTTAAGACTCTCGGGTCCGTCGATCGAAGCTATGCCTGTGACGCTCACCTTTGTGATTGTGTCCACTCGCATGATAGAGTCGACACATGAAGCGAAATCACGAAGCTCCGGAGAGGAGACCACACGGTCGCTCTCGATATTGAATTGCTGCCGGAAATTTATAATTGAGTCGGAACTACCGGCTATATTAACAGGGTCTTCTTCGGGATTTACCGCATAAGCACCTATGCATGAGAGGGATGAAATTAGGGCAAGATAAAGAAGACGAAAAGTTGTATGATGAAAAATCAAAACCGTTTCAAAATTTTCTGTAAATATAGTTTTGAAACGGCATTTTAACAAATTTTATTGTTAAAAAATGCCCTAGGATAAAAGGAATTTTTACCCTCTCCTATGGGGGGGGGTAAATCGTTGATTATTAATTAGTTATGAAAAAATAGTGAAAATGAGGGAATTAGAGTTGTTTCTCAGGAGAAATCAGGGATTGGGATGACCCGAAATTGCGGGCGAAGCTATCTGGACAGCGGGAGCAGCTTCCGGAAGGTTATTGTCGAGATTGTCGCGGTTTGACATATCGAGAAACATTAGAACCAGAAGCGCGACTATGAAGCATCCCACCACAGTGTAAAGCCAACCCATCCAACGGAATCTTTCAAAGGGGTTTTGAGAGTTTCTATAATTGTTGTCCATAGTTTTTTAGGGTTCGTTAATCGGTTTTGTATTTTTCAGACTTATCGCTCGGTTGGAGTGGAGGGTTGCCTAAGGAAAAAAGGATGTCACTTATACGTGGACTGCAATCATTTTCCAAATCACGAGGCCTACAACTACGCAAGCAATCAATATTGCTAAGGCGATCCAGAGTTTTCTTGCTTTAGGAGACATGGCTTTGGGAATTTAAGATTTGGGTTTTAAGAGTCAAATTTATGATATGAGTATAAAAAAGTTACATCAGATTGTGGAACGCTTTGTAGGAGAGGGCGTTTTCACGTCTGCGGGACTCGCTGCGGCGTTTAGCTCTTTTGATTGAAGAGCGAATGAGGAAATCGCAGGAATATTTGCCTGAACCCATCATTGCGAAAATTAGGCTGCCAAACATCAAAGAAAAAACCAGGAGATCGGGTGAGCCGGCTCTAAGAGCGAGAGCGCCTGTGATGCAGTAGAAAACAGATGCTCCCAGCATAACGGGCCGTGTAAAGAGTCCGATGGCTAAACATCCGCCAAAGCAAAGAGAGCAAATCCCTAAGGCCACTGAAGCTGAAGCGGAAAGGAGAGTGATGCCGGTCACTATTAAAATAGTGGCGAAAAGAGTGCGTATTGGAAGTGCAAACTTCTCATATTCAGCAAGACCACTTTTTGTGGTGGGGAAAACGAGTTGAAGGATGTCAACATTGTCCCTGGCTGAATCAACGCCAATCACCGGAGAACGGAAGATGGAGGAGACGGGAGTCTCGACATGACCCAAGGTTTTCTTGGACGGGTTTACGGATATTGTATCGTTGATTTTCATAGCCTTCAGTGTTTATAGTTTTTTCTTGCTTTATAATTTAAACACTTGAAGGGAAAAAATGTTTAGATCCCTGTTTTATTTATGTGTCATGATATGGAGGACGAGGTGATCTGTGGCTTGCATAGCATCCCGGCCAATAGATGTCAAGTTGCGGATAGATTGGTCGACATCGTCGGAGATTATGCCCTCTGCTTCGGAAACGCAACGTCCCTCCATCGCGAGCATCGCCGACATAAGAGCTGTTCCAGCTCCGGAAGAGATTTTTAGGGAACATGAGGGTTTGGCTCCATCGCATATCATCCCCGTTATATTGGCAATCATGTTTTTCACGGCATAAGCCACCTCCTTATAGCCACCCCCCATCAGATAAACGATGCCGGAGGATGCTCCGGTGGAGGCGACCACGCAGCCGCAGAGGGCCGAGAGGCGTCCCAGACTCTGTTTTATATATATGGAGGTGAGATGGCTTAATATCAAAGCCCTGGCAAGGGTTTTCTCGTTGGCTCCGCAATCTTCGGCGTAACTGACCACCGGCATAGTGGCGCAAATTCCTTGATTTCCGCTGCCCGAATTGGACATCACGGGAATCTGAGCTCCACCCATTCGGGCGTCGCAAGCCGCCGAGGTGTAGCTGATTATATGAGTGAGTGGAGACTCTCCAAAGAGAGATGCCCCTTTAGTTTTCATAATGAACCCGAGAGAATGGCCATAGCTGTTTTGGAGAGCCAGAAGAGCTGCGGCTTTGTTAAGACGTTTTGCCTCAAGGATAAAATCAATTTCGGAGAGTGGGGCCGTGGTGGCGAAATCATAGACAAGTCGGAGGTTAAGCTCGGGATCTCTTTCTTCATTGGAGTTGGAGGAATGGAATCCCTCCCGGGAAAAGATTGTTTCACCATCCTTCTCAAGAAGAATGAAATTTGTGTGGCTTTCAGAAATGACGGCTCTGGAGGAGTGGTTTCCTGCTCTGCAAGTGACGTCGATATGCAGAATGGAGGGAGCCTGGGGTATATGAGTGATTTTTATCCGATCTTCAGAAATATAGTCTTTCCCATGTTCTACATGAAGGGGATTTACGTCACGAAGCACTTCGAGGCCATATTCTGACTTACCAATGAGGGCTCCGAGGGCGATGGCAATCGGGAGACCTATCATGCCGGTGCCGGGAATGCCAACTCCCATGGCATTTTTGAGCATATTGCCGGAGAGAGCCACCTCAATTTTTTCGGGTATAGAGCCAAGGATTTCGGAGGCTTTAGCGACGCAAAGAGAAACGGCTGCAGGTTCTGTGCATCCGAGGGCCGGAACCACTTCCCGTTTTATCAGCCGGATTATGTCTTGACGAAGATTTGGGTCCAAAGTTGAGCGTTTAAAGTTAAAAGTTGATGAAAATTCTTCCCCCTCCCGGAAGGGGGAGGGAAAAGAATCTGATTTTAATCGAAGGGTAGACTGTTGCGAGAGAGACTTTCTATACGTTTGTTTCTCCAGCAACGCCGGCAGACGGCCATATAGCGATCGTTGCCACCTATTTCAACCTGTTGACCCTCCGTAATGATATCACCATTAGAGTCGATACGAGCATTGACTATTGTTTTTCCGCCACATGAGCATGTAGACTTCACTTCGTCGATGGTGTCGGCAACCTCAAAAAGCCTTCTGCTCCCCTCAAAGAGGTTGGTTTTAAAGTCAGTTCGAAGGCCGTAGCATATAATGTTGCAACCAAAGTCGTCGACAATACGGGCGAGTTGATCCACTTGAGCTGCCGACAGGAATTGAGCCTCGTCCACCAGAATCCAGTCAGGCACCTTTGCTCCCGACTCGTTCATGGAATTGATTTCGCCATAGATATCGGATTCGGGATAAATCCATCGGCACTCACGTTCGATGCCGATACGGCTTCTAATCACGTTTTTCTGTTCCCTGGTATCGGTGGCCGGTTTGTAGCACAGATATGGAATACCTCGTTCCTCAAAATTATAGGCGTTAGTTAGGAGCAGGGCAGTTTTAGCCGAGCCCATTGTGCCGTAGCGGAAATAAAGTTTGCCTCGGTCTTTCATAATAACTGAACCACCCGTGGATTGTTGGTGTAAGGGAGGATACCGGTTTTGGAGATGATTTTCTGTCCTACGAATCCTGTCACAAACACATAGAAGCTATGCATCACAGTGGAATTGCTGGCAGTCGAGATCATGTAGACTTTTCTTACGAGCGGATATTCTCCAGTGTAGATATACTTTTGATAGGGGGCGTAGGAAACGAGACTGAAATCGTTGTCTTCGTTGGGATTAGAAACCTTCAGTATTTTCACCTCCGTAGTAAGGTCGGTTTTAATAGTGTCGTTCTGGTTATTGTAGATTTCCATTCTTTGGTCGATTGGGACGTTTTTTGCCTTCTGGAGGTCTTCCCCGAGCCAAGAGACACTAATGACACCGAGGGCGCCGGGATCTTGCTTAACGATGTCGAAAACCTGAGCATTGTTTTTTTGTGCAAAGGAGTTTGTGAGTTCGGAAATTGTCTTGCCTTCTGGCAGGAATTTTTCGCGGAGATAGCCGACTGTGGATGACCCGGCATGGTCGAACACTATTTTGATGTCGGCCGTGTCGTTGGCGGCGAGTTGATTCCATTTGGTGATTTCGCCGTTGAGTATTTTCCCGATTTCCTCCATGGAGAGAGCATCAACGGGATTATCCTTATTAGTGATCAGGGCAACGGCATCGACTGCTATAGGCTGCTGGCGAACCACTCTCTTATATTTCGAGCGCATGTATTTAATTTGCTCGGTTGTGAGTTCTTTAGTAACGATTATTGCCTGTGTCCCGTCGGCGAGGAGAGTGTCGATCGCCTCTTGCTGGCTGACGAAAAAGGGAATTATTGACGATTGAGGATAAGTGTATTCGAAGACATCGATTTCCTCTTCGAGGATAGTGCGGAAACCATCGTCGCAGAAAATAGTAGCGCTACCGGAAGCATATTCACCCTTTTTAATGGGAGTGCAGGCTGCGAGGACTGCAAGAGCGATTGAGGCGATTATTGGGAGTTTCATTGGTTTTTCGGTTTAGGGTTTTACAGTTTCCAGTTTAAGGATGGAAGGGGGATTTTTAAAATCAAGCCCCCGCACTTAGAGCCGGGGGCTTGGGGATTGAGTTTATAGTTGTGAGTTTGGTTGTGACGTTAATCTCAGTTCATGCCTTTCCACATTCGATAGCCTCTCCACACACCGTAGGCGCAAAGGACACCACCGACTGAAGCACTGATTGCAGTGTTGTCGATTTTGAAGACATCGAAGATGAAAAGCAAACCAACAGCGAGATACACCAGAATCATGAAGATTCCGAAAATCACTCTGCCTCCTTTGGGGAGATTGTTCATATTATCGTTTTCCATAATTCAAAAGCGTATTTCTTATTGGTTCTGGAGCTTGAAGGTGACCGGGAGGTTGAAGTAAGAGCGGACGGCTACACCGTTGTTTTTACCGGGTTGCCATTTCGGCATCTTGTTAACCACACGGAGGGCTTCACGGTCGAGGTCTTTGTCGACACCGCGAGCGATCTCGGCGTGACCGATCGAACCATCTTTCTCAACTACGAATTTCACAACGACACGACCCTGGATATCGTTTTGCTGGGCTGCCTCCGGATAACGGATGTTGTTGCTAAGCCATTTCATGAGGGCTGCCTGTCCGCCGGGGAATTCAGCCTGCTGCTCAACGGCAACGAAGATTTCTTCCTCTTTGGGCTTCTCAGGTTCGGGCTCTTTGACAATCACCTGTTCCTTTACTGCCTCGAATTTGTCGACATCGTCGGAACCTTCCTGGTTAACCACACCACGAGCGGTGTTGTCTTCCTTCTGTTCCTCCATGTCCATAACTTCGTTTTGCACCTTGTCGGCATCCACGATGGCGATCTGAGTTACCTGCACAGTGGCGAGAACCTCTTCGGGGATTTCAGGAATTTCCATCTCCATTTTCTGTTCTTCCACTTCTTCGGGCTCCGGCTCCGGCTCTTCCTCTTGTTGGATAAGCTCGGCTGCTGCCATCTTTTCACGTTGCTCCTGGAGAGCGAGTTGCTCCTGTTCAGCACGATAGTCGGCAAACTTGTTGTAGGCGATCAAAAGGATGAACACCACGAAAAGACCCACTATTGTGAAGAGGACAGCCAGGTTGTGGCGTTTGTCGCTCTGACGGCGCAATTCATACGCACCGAAATCTTTATTTTTATCGGCGAACACCAGGTCGCGCCATTCTTGCGATGTAAGATCTACATTTCTTTTAGCCATTTTTCTTTCTGATTAAAGGGTTATAAATCATTACATCAGCTGCCATGGTGGGCGTTCTGATATTCAATAAGCATCACGGAGTCAACACGCGTCATATTGTCGATCTGGTATTTCGAGATAGAATTGATCTGCATCTCGTCGAGGAGCTCGATAAGGCTACCGAAAGATGCCTGCGGGGTCGACTTGATGATTATGACCGGTTTTTTGAGATTCTCGTTTTTACGGATCGCGGAAGCAGCCTCGTCATATTTAGCCTGGGCCTCTTCACGTTCAGCTTTGGTTTCGAGAGGACCGAAACCGCCGCTGGCGTATTGCTCTTTAATTTTCTTGATTTCAGCGAGCACGTCTTTATTGCGTTGCTGGATTATCTGGCGGATACCTCTAGCGGAGTGATCGCCTGCAGCGTTGATTTCATCGCTGAGGAACTCTGATTTCTGGAGGTTGTTGTTGGCGGAGATGATTTCACCGCCGGGGCCGAACATACCAGCGTCGCCGCCGGGCTTACCGAAATAATAGTAGACTTCAGAGACCACCTGACCGTTAACAGTGTCGGGAATCATTGTGCCGGGCTTGCGTTTTGCGTCAACTATGATAGTGACTGCGTCATCGGCGGATGCTTGCGACATGTTTTCAGTGTTCTCCACTTTTTCATTGGTGGGGAGCGCGATGGTGAGCGTCTGGCTCTTGATCATGGTCGTACAAAGCATGAAGAACGTTATGAGCAACATGTTCATGTCGACCATCGGCGTGAAGTCCACGCGGATGTGCATTTTTT
>JAFLTU010000052.1 GCA_022509125.1 Muribaculaceae bacterium
GTTATAAAGATATAAGAAAAGAAATTCATGATGTTTGGTTAGTTGAAAATTGTTTATGTATGATAGACTCCGACCGGTTGGGAAACCGGCCGCTGTTCTTTTATCCCTCTCCGCCAATCATTTCTGTAATCTTTTTGACGGCATGATGGTAACTCGCTTTCAAGGCTCCAACGGAAGTGCCTAAGATTTCCGACATCTCCTCATATTTCATCTCGTCGTAATATCTCATGTTGAATACCAGACGCTGCTTTTCCGGCAATTTAGCTATTGCTTCTTGCAATTCCCTCTGCAATTCATCACCGTCGAAATATTCGTCGGCCTCCAGATTTTTGAGCAGAGCCGATTCCTCTTCATCGTCCCCCACTTTTAGTTGAGCGCGGTGTTTCTCCTTATTTAAGAAATTAATCGACTCATTGACTGCGATCTTGAAAAGCCATGTGGAAAGTTTGGCTTCCCCCCTGAAATTATGGAGGTTGGTCCAGGCTTTCAGGAAGACGTTTTGAACAATATCATTGGCATCATCATGGCTCATAACCATGCGCCTCACCTGCCAATAGACCGGTTCGGAATAAATGTGAAGCAACGTCTCGAAGGCCTTATGGGCACTCCTCTCATCCTGCAATTGCTTCACCAGCTCCTTCTCGTCTATCGGCGCCTTATATCCCATGTGCTAATGGCTTTTTCAAATAGGTCAGGCCGGGTTGATACTTCCTCGCCCCTCCAGAAGTTTGAATAGTTGATCGGCCGCTGTCTTTGTTTCTACCTTCTCGATGACATCGGTCACTTCGCCGTCATGATTGGCTACAAAAGTGGTCCTAACTATTCCCATATATTCTTTCCCACACATTTTCTTGAGACGCCACACCCCCGCCAGCTTGCAAAGATTCAAATCCGTGTCGGCGATTATCGGGAATGGCAGATTTTGCTTCTCGGCGAATTTCTTATGGCTCTCCACAGATCCATTGTTGACTCCGATCACCTGATAACCCATTTTTCTGAGTGTATCATAGTTATCTCGCAGACTTACCGCCTCTGCAGTGCAACCGCTGGTGCTGTCTTTCGGATAAAAATAGATTATAAACTTCATTCCGGGAAAATCGCTGAGTTTAACCTCTTTTCCATTTTGATCAAGGCCTAAAACTTCCGGGAATTTATCTCCTATATTCATTGGTTTTTTGATTTTTTCGTGTTTTGTTAATCGTTTTCCGTTAAGCGTGCAATGGTTCTCCCTAAGTAATGACTCAAGCTATCAGCACCCAAGAAGATGTAGGATGGGTTAATCCAGTTTGAGGACTGCAAGGAATGCTTTCTGGGGCACTTCAACCGTGCCGATCTGCTTCATACGTTTCTTGCCCTCTTTTTGCTTCTCAAGGAGTTTCCTCTTTCGGGTGATGTCTCCGCCATAGCATTTGGCAGTCACGTCTTTTCTAACTTGTCTGACTGTTTCCCTGGCGATAATCTTTGCTCCGATAGCTGCCTGAATGGCGATATCAAACTGTTGGCGAGGAATCAGCTCCTTCAGTTTCTCACACATTCTACGTCCGAATCTCACAGCGTTGTCTGCATGAGTCAGGGTCGACAGAGCGTCGACACTCTCTCCGTTGAGCAAAATGTCGAGCTTCACGAGCTTGGAGTCGCGGAAGTCGCTCAAATGATAGTCAAAGGAGGCGTAACCTTTGGAGATACTCTTGAGCTTGTCGTAGAAATCTATCACTATCTCTCCCAGAGGCATGTCGAAGGTCATTTCCATACGGTTGCCGGAGATATATTCCTGTTTCACTAATTCGCCCCGTTTGCCGAGACAAAGAGTCATGATAGGGCCTATATAGTCGGTCTGGGTGATGATGGTTGCCCGAATGTAGGGTTCTTCAATATGGTCAATGTAGTTGGCCTCCGGAAGTCCCGAGGGATTATGCACCTCGGTGACGTTGCCCTTCTTGTCGTATACTTTATATGACACATTAGGCACCGTTGTGATGACATCCATATCAAACTCTCTGCCGAGACGCTCCTGGATTATCTCCATGTGGAGCAGTCCCAGGAAACCGCAGCGGAAACCGAAACCGAGGGCTGCGGATGATTCGGGCTGAAACGTCAGTGAGGCGTCGTTGAGCTGGAGCTTTTCAAGCGAAGCTCTCAGATTCTCGAAGTCTTCGGCATCTATTGGATAAACTCCTGCAAACACCATTGGCTTGACTTCCTCAAATCCTTCGATGGGTTTCTCGCAGGGACGCGCCACCGAGGTGATAGTGTCGCCCACTTTCACCTCCTTCGATGTTTTGATACCGGAGATGATATAACCTACATTGCCGGCCGAGAGCTCTTTGCGAGGCTCCATGTCGAGTCGCAATATTCCGATTTCGTCGGCATGATATTCCTTATCATTGGAGAAGAATTTCACTAATTCTCCCGTATGGATTGTGCCGTTTTCTATTTTGAAATAGGCTATGATGCCCCTGAATGGATTGAAAACCGAGTCGAACACTAATGCCTGAAGCGGCGCATTCGGATCCCCTTTGGGTGCCGGTATTCTCTCAACTATGGCCTTCAAAATCTCGTCAACTCCCATACCTGTCTTGCCGCTGGCCCGGATTATCTCATCGCGGTCGCAACCCAAGAGGTCTACGATTTGGTCTTCCACCTCGTCAGGCTTGGCGCTATCCAGGTCGCATTTATTAATCACAGGGATAATCTCCAGGTCGTTGTCGATTGCCATGTAGAGATTGGAGATGGTCTGAGCCTGTATCCCTTGCGAGGCATCTACTATCAAGAGAGCTCCCTCGCAAGCGGCTATCGACCGCGACACTTCATAGGAGAAGTCTACGTGTCCCGGAGTGTCGATAAGATTCAGGGCATATTTCTGGCCATCCAATTCATAGTCCATCTGAATGGCATGGCTCTTAATCGTGATTCCACGTTCGCGCTCCAATTCCATATCGTCGAGCACCTGGTCTTCCATGTCTTTACCTGTCACTGTCCCTGTGCGTTCAAGCAACCGGTCGGCGAGAGTCGATTTCCCATGGTCGATATGGGCTATTATACAAAAATTCCTGATATTTTTCATCTGCTTGTCTTTCTATTGCAAATTTAGCAATTTTTTGGCTTAAAATCTTAATGATTTTCAAGCTACATAGTTTCTTAGAGTTGCATTCCCTCCGGAGATTCCTCATCTATTTAATCAACATAATACTAAAATATTTTTACTACTATGTATTGCATAGTACTAAAATTATTCATAACTTTGCATCCGAATCCTTGCAGTCAGTCCCAACGGAATGGAAGAAGGAATCGATTTAATAAAAACCAATTTAACCCTTTTATGCCAGAAGACACTAATATAAGATCTCAGATGCGCAAAGGCATACTGGAATATTGTGTGCTCCTGCTCCTGAGTCAAGGAAAAGCTTACCCCTCGGATATCATCACCCGATTGAGCGAGGCATCTTTGATTGTGGTCGAGGGTACGCTCTACACTCTCTTAAACAGGTTGAGGAAAGAGGGGAAACTTAGCTATGAATGGCAGGAAAGCACTATGGGGCCTCCAAGAAAATATTATTTCATTACCGACCTCGGACGCAACACTCTTATCGAAATGTCGAAGGCCTGGGATGAAATCGTTGAGAACGTCAATCATTTCCGCCAACTCAATAACCTACCTTCAAAATGAAAAAGACCTTTAATATAAACCTCGCCGGATTTCCTTTCACTATCGATGAAGATGCCTACAATCTTCTGAAAGATTATCTTGACACCATTAGATTCGCATTTGAAACAAATGACGACACTGAAGACCTGGCAAACGATATCGAAGGAAGGATTGCAGAAATTCTGATTGAAAAAGAACAGGGAGGACTGAGAATTATCACTCTGTCGGAGATTTCTCAAGTAATTGAAAGAATAGGGCAACCCGCCGACTTTATAGATGTGGAGATTCAAACCAACGATGGCGACTCTTCCCGGGAGGCGAACAAGCCGGATTGTCAGCAGATTAACCCACAATCCGTGACCCCTCCTCCATATAATCCCGGGCAATACAGAAATACAATTGTCAGGAAACGTCTTTTCCGTGACCCTCAGAATTCAATGTTGGGAGGGGTTTGCGCCGGATTGGCCTCTTATCTAAATATGGAGACTTGGGTGGTGAGATTGATAGCGGTTTGCTTATTGTTTCTATCGGGGACCACGGTTGCTATTGTCTATATAATTTTATGGATAGTGCTCCCTCCGGCCAACACTCCTTTGCAAAAGCTGCAGATGAAGGGGGAAGACCCTACAATGGAAAATATTGGGAAGACCGTCACTGAAACTTTCCGCAGCGAAGATACAAACGGCAATATCTCTAATCCGGAAAAGAAAAGTTTTCTTGAGAACGCCCTCTCAGTGTTTGTGAAATGCCTTATAATTTTAGGCATGATAATCGCCATACCGTTGCTCATCGTTTTAGGTGCCACTTTGATAGGATGTATGATAGCAGTTTTTGTTATCGGAATTGGGATATTCAGCGGAGGAATGTTCGACTCATTCACTGAAGGTCTGATGGTTTTGTTTATTCTCCTGGCTGTCATTGGAGGGGCAATCACTTTAGGAGTGCCTTTATGGTTGCTCATACGAAAACTGACAAAGAAAAATGAAGAGCCTGTAAGCACATCCACTCAAAGATCGATACTAATAATATGGCTTATCGGCATTGCTATGACCGCTGTCTTTACTACCAAAGCCGTAAAGACAGGAATGAAACTCGACAGAGAACACTGGGGAATGAAAATTGAAAATCTCTCTGATATCAACTCAGTCTATGATCTTGAAGATTTTATCGATCCTGACGAAATTAAAAACTTAAGCATTATAAACGGCAAAATAACTTTGAAAACCTATGATGGAAAAACCGTTGTTATCGAAGATGGTTCGGTGAAATTATATAAAGATGATGAAAATGTAGAGGATGCTGTGGAAGACTCCCTGTCTTTAAAAGAGACTCTGACGACAACAGAAGAGAACCTGACCACAACTTCCGACACCATAAAAATTCAGCAGACCAATTCAGTGAAGGAATAAAATCCTTTCAAGGGAAAACGATTTTTAAGTTGATAAGGCTTTCAAATACTTAAGGGAAACAAAAAGTTATGATTATAGAGCTAAAAGATATCAACAAGACTTATCCGGGAGCCGTGCCGCTCCATGTGCTTAAGGGAATAAACCTTGGCATAGAAAAAGGAGAATTGGTCTCCATTATGGGAGCCTCCGGTTCCGGAAAGTCTACCCTGCTAAATATTCTTGGAATTCTCGACAATTATGACTCGGGAGATTATCTCCTCGACAATGTTCTGGTTAAAGATTTGTCGGAAAACACGGCCGCCGAACTCCGCAACAGAATGATCGGCTTTGTGTTTCAATCTTTCAATCTCATCAGTTATAAAAATGCTTTGGAAAATGTTGCTTTGCCATTATTCTATCAAGGGGTATCGAGGAAAAAAAGAAATGCTTTGGCAATGGAACAGCTCGAAAAGATGGGATTGGCCGACCGGGCCCATCATCTCCCCGGGGAACTCTCCGGAGGACAGAAACAGAGAGTGGCCATAGCCCGATCTTTGATAACCAAACCGAAGCTGATATTGGCTGACGAACCGACCGGGGCTCTCGACTCAAAAACTTCTAAGGAAGTCATGCAGGTGTTTCGCCAGCTTAATAATGATGGGATGACTATAGTTATCGTCACTCACGATCCGGAAGTGGCAAGAGCCACCGACAGAATGATTAAAATAGAGGATGGTTTAATTGTCCCTCAAACTGATCTGCAATTAACGATTAACGATTAACGATTAGCAAACCCGATGTTTGATCTTTTCCGAGAAATATCGCAGACTCTACGCAACAACAGGCTCCGCACTTTTCTGACCGGAATTGCCGTGGCTTGGGGTATTTTTATGCTCATTGTCTTGCTCGGAATGGCGAGGGGGGTGGTTAATTCTTTTGAAAATATGAACTGGTCGAAAACTTCCAACCGCATAAGCATCTATCAGGGCACCACTTCCAAACCATACAAGGGATATAGCTCAGGAAGAGCTATAAAACCGGAAATGGAAGACCTCGACATCCTGAAAGAAAGAAATCCCGACCATGTTGAAAAGGTGACTACCTACGCTTTTCTGGGCAACATTGTTTTTTCCACATCTAAAGACTACATGTCGGTGAATCCGCAAGGAGTCTATCCTGAAGAAGGGAAGATAGACAATTTGAATATAATCTACGGGAGATTCATCAACGAAGCTGACCTAAACTATAAACGTAAAACAGTGGTGATCGACGAAAAGAATGCTGCTCTGCTATTTGGAGATGCCGCCAAGGCAGTGGGTCAACGCATAGATGGCAACGGGCTCTCCTGGCTCGTGGTCGGAGTCTACCGCCACGACTGGCGCAGTGATATCTACATGCCCTTCTCAACTGCAAAAATGCTCTCAGGCAATGATAAATACACCTCCAACATGTCGGTGACGATCCAAAATGTGGAGACTATGGAGGATGGAGAAAATGCCGAGAAAGAAATCCGGACCACCCTCGCCAGGCAACATGAATTTGCTCCCGACGACGAAAGCGGACTTTATTTCTCGAATCAATTCACAAGCTATCTTCGAAATAAGGCAGCCTTCAATATTCTCAACCTTAGTGTCTGGATCATCGGTATTTTCACTCTTCTATCAGGCATCGTAGGAGTCAGCAATATCATGTTTGTTTCTGTAAAAGAACGCACACATGAAATCGGGATTCGTCGGGCTATTGGTGCGAAACCCAGAAGCATTCTTCTGCAGATTGTGGCCGAGAGTGTGGTCATCACAACACTTTTTGGTTATATCGGAGTGGTCTTGGGAATGGTGGTCACTCAATTTATAGCAGCTGTAACTGCCGGGAGTGATTTCCTGGAAAACCCGACAGTTTCCTTGCAAATAGCTTTGGAAGTCACCATCGTGCTCATCATCGCAGGGGCTCTCGCAGGCCTCGCTCCGGCGCTGAAGGCCACTAAAGTTAAACCCGTTGAAGCTCTAAGAGACGAATAACCCTCAAAACAAACCTAACTAATTTCTATGAAGATTTCTTTCTTCGATATAGACAACTGGAGTGAAATAGGGGCCACACTCGCTCGTAACAAGACGCGCACTTTCCTGACTGCCTTCGGGATATTCTGGGGCACTGCTATGCTTGCCATGCTTTGGGGAGGAGCCGCCGGTTTGAAAGGCATGTTGCTTAGAAATTTCGAGGGCCAGGCTACCAACCAGGCCGTAGTGCAACCCGCGAGAACTTCGATGCCATATAAAGGTTTCAATAAGGGCATGAAAGTTAGATTAACCCAGACCGACCTTGACGCAATCAAATCCAGGGTGGATAATATTGAGGCTTCTTCCGGTGTAGTCTTCAATACGGTCAATGTAGCCTACAACTCAAAGTCTAAAAGCCAAGTGTTTTGCAAGGGAATCGAACCCGATTATTTCAAAATAGAATATCCGGTGGTCTATGCGGGACGCATCATCAATGAGGCTGATATCCGTCAAAGGAAAAAAGTGGTGAATATCGGACGCAATATCGCCGCCGAACTCTTCGGCAATGAAGATCCTGTCGGAAAATTTATCAACATTAATGGAGTCTATTTTCAGGTTGCAGGAGTTTTGGGACAGATTGGTGAATTCCACATAGGCGATAAAGCTGACGATTCTATTATTCTTCCTGAAAACGTGATGAGAAGTGCTTTCGCCATGGGCAATGATATTGATTTCGTTATGTTTACCGCCGTCCCCGGAGTGGACCCGGATGAGATTAAACCGGCTCTTATGAGAGTCCTTAAATCAAACCATCCTATCCATCCCGACGATGACCAGGCCATATGGATGATGAATATTGCCGAACAATTTCGAATGGTCGACAATGTTTTCTTTGGAGTCTCTCTTTTGGCTCTCTTTGTTGGAGCAGGCACCCTGATTGCCGGTATAATCGGAGTAGGCAATATCATGTGGATTATCGTAAAAGAACGCACCCAGGAGATAGGAATCCGCAGGGCGATCGGCGCTAAGCCTAAAGATATTATCATGCAGGTGTTATCTGAAGGAATAGTGCTGACAGCTGTAGCCGGTCTGGCAGGTATTGTTTTTGCAACTGGAGTGCTCTTTATTGTAGAAAAATTAACTTTCGACCCTGTCACCGGATCCGCTCATTTCATGCTCCGGTTTCAACATGCCGTCGCTATCATGTTCATTTTCCTCCTCCTCGGAATTGCCGCAGGCCTTGTCCCGGCTTTTAAGGCTATGAAAATCAAACCAATCGAAGCTATTCGTGATAAATAAATTCGCAACACTAATATGAAAAGGTTTTTCAGAATTTCTTTATGGATTATTGTAGGATGCATTTTCGTGGCAACCTTCGTTTTCCTCTATTTCAATTCCCGGCCCGAGAAAATAAGCTATCAGATAGTCCATCCCAAGTTTGGTGACATTGAAAAGACTACTGTCCTCACAGGCAAGATCGAGCCTCGAGACGAGATTGACATCAAACCCCAGATTTCCGGAATCATTACTGAGGTGAATGTGGAACCCGGAGATATGGTGCGCGAGGGAGATGTTATAGCCAAAATTAAGGTGATTCCTGAAGCCTCGGCTCTCTCTTCTGCCCAAGCAAGAGTGGAATCGGCCGAGATATCCCTGGCAGACGCCAAAGCAAAATATGATCGCAACAAAATCCTGTTTGAAAAGAAGATAATCTCCCGGGAGGAATATGAGACTTCGGAAACCACCTGGAGGCAGGCTGAAAAAGAACTTGATGCCGCTAACGATGCCTATTTGATTGTGAGGGAAGGAGTCTCCAAATATAATGCTTCCGAAAGCAACACTTTGGTCAGGGCTACAATCGATGGCCTCATTCTTGATGTCCCAGTAAAAGTGGGCAGCTCGGTGATCCAGTCAAACACATTCAACGACGGGACAACAGTTGCCACAATTGCGGATATGAATAAACTTATCTTCAAGGGGAAGGTGGATGAAACAGAGGTGGGCCAACTCGCCCTTGGAATGGTGATGGATATCACAATTGGCGCTCTCCCCGACCTTCATCCCATCGCCGTTCTCGAATATATAGCTCCCAAAGGCACTGAGGAAAATGGTGCAAACACTTTTGAAATAAAGGCGGCTATTTCCACAGATTCCGTATCAAATCTTCGAGCGGGTTATAGTGCAAATGCTTCAGTGAATTTATCCAAATCAAAAAATGTGCTCACAATTCCCGAAGGCGTTGTCACATTCTCCGGAGATTCCACATTTGTCTTCCTACTCACCTCTGAGCCTGGGGCCGACCAAACCTTCGATAAGACTCCAATCAAGACCGGCGCCTCTGATGGCATAAATATCGAGGTGACTCAAGGTCTTGACACTCTCAGCAATGTCAGGGGCGATATAATTAAAAATAAATAAAATCTCCTCCAAATGAAAAAGATTTTCAAGTCGCGTATATTTGGGAATAAGAGCTTACCATTATTCAGAGGCCATTTTCAAACTTTCTTTAAATCCTTTTCCCTCTTATTTCTGATAGCAGGGATTTTCCCGCCAGATTTGTCTGCCGGGGAGGCGTGGAGTCTCGATAGTTGTATCTCTTATGCAGTCAGTCATAATATAAACGTAAAGAATCGACATCTGAATGTGGTCACCGGCGAACTGGACATCACGGAGGCTAAGGATAATTTCTTGCCGAATGTAAGTGCGGGCGCCTCCCAGTCTTTTTCATTCGGCCGGGGTTTGACAGCCGACAACATGTATGCCAACCGCAACACCTCCCAATTCGGATGGAGCATGCAAATGTCTATGCCTGTTTTCCAAGGATTAAGGAATGTCAGAACCCTGGAATATGCAAAAACCAATTATAGGCAACTTGTTGAACAATGGGAAGCTGCAAAAGACGACGTCACATTGGCTGTCATTGCTCAATATCTTCAAGTGCTCTATTATCAGGAAATCCATAAGGTTGCGCTTCAGCAATTGGAGTTATCCAATATCCAACTCAAACGACAAAGGGATCTTCTTGAGGCAGGAAAGATTCCCGAACTCGATATCCTTCAGGCGGAAGCCCAAGTGGCTCAAGACGAATTGACATCGGTCACTTCTCTCAACGATTTTGATCTCGCATTGCTCGATCTCGCGCAATTATTGGAGCTCGACTCCTCGGAAGGTTTCTTTATAATGCCTCTTTCCTCCGAGCTTGAAGATCTTCCCTTACCTTCACCGGAATTTGTTTTCCAACAAGCTTTGGCAACCAACCATACTATTCTTTCTTCACGGCTTGGAGTTGATGTAGCTGCAAAATACTTAAAGCTGATGCAATCCGGATATCTACCATCCCTCTCTTTCTCAGCCGGTTTTGGCAGCAGTTATTATAAAACCTCCGGATATGAAAATGAAACTTTTGGAGCCCAGATGCGTCATAATTTAAGTGAGTCGCTTGGATTCTCTCTGAATATCCCCATCTTCGATGCCTTTTCAACTCGCAACTCTATAAGGAAGGCGAAAGTGCAACAAATCTCAGCTCAGTTGCAACTCGAAGATGCCGAGCTGCAGCTCTATAAAACAATAAAACAGGCCCATGCACAGGCTGTAGCCGCCGATAAACGAATGAAATCTTCGGCTATAGCAGAGAAATCCACAGGAGCAGCACTCGATGCAATGAGGGAAAAATATAACTATGGGAAAGCCAACGCCACTGAATTCGAACAGGCCAAGACGTCTTATATCCAGGCGGTGAGTGAATCCGTTCAGGCTAAATATGAATCTGTACTCCGACGCCGAATCCTGCAGTTCTATTACGACTCCTCCAAATAGTCTCGCTGATTAAATAATTTTTTAACAGTCTATATAACTGACTTCATTTTAAGACATACAATTTTTCTCATACTTTAGAAAATCCCCGACTGCGATAGCCGGGGCATTTTTCTTTAAGTTTATTTTTTCTTTAATTTTGTAATAACAATTTTCTAAGTATGGAGTCAGAGCCCTTAATTTCTGTCATAACAGTCACATATAATGCCTCTTCTGTGATTGATATAACTTTGAAGTCTCTTCAAGGCCAATCCTTTCATAATTTTGAACATATTGTTGTAGATGGTAATTCAACTGACAATACGCTCAATAAAGTTCAAGAGGTAGAATTGCCACAGTCCGTTGTGATATCTGAGCCCGACAAGGGGCTTTACGACGCAATGAACAAGGGTCTCCGAATTGCGAGGGGCAAATATGTAATCTTTCTGAACGCGGGAGATGCGTTTCATGACCCTGATACACTTGAAAATTATGCCTGTGGGGCCCGCAAAGGGTATGATATAATTTATGGCGACACGGTAATAGTGGATGGCATCGGAAAATACCTTGGTCCAAGGCATTTGTCCGCACCGGTAAAACTCACCAAAGAATCCTTTTCGGAGGGAATGTTAATCTGTCATCAGGCATTCATGGTGAAAAAAGAGTTAGCACCATTATATAATCTTGACTACAAGTTTTCGGCCGACTATGATTGGTGTGTGAAATGTATCGGAAATGCTAATCCGGATAACTGCCTTAATCTTAATGCTGTCACCATAGATTATCTTAGCGATGGCCTCACCGATAAAAATAAATGGAAATCACTGAAAGAAAGATTTAAGATTATGGTAAGTCATTATGGACTTCTCTTAACTTCTCTAAACCATTTAGGATTCATCTTTAGAGCCATAAGACGAGGCAAGATTTAAGTTTAGAGTTTAGAGTTTAGCGTATTTCGTTAATCGTTTATCATGAAGTTACTATTTCACCATTAACGGTAGGAGGGTGCCTTTGCCCCGATGTTGGAGAAGATAAACAATAAACTGTAAACTGTAAACCATAAACCATAAACCCTAAACCCAAATTGGCCTCGGAGAGGCTTAAGTTGTCGCAACCCCAGGCAAGCAGCCTCGGAGAGGCTCGCGCAGCCTGGGGATAAACAAAAAAAAAGGCCGCATTCCTGCAGCCTTCCCTTAAGGGGGCGATTACCTACTCTCCCGCTTTCGCAG
>JAFLTU010000053.1 GCA_022509125.1 Muribaculaceae bacterium
GGGCTTCCAAATGGAATGAGAATTGAACGGAATCAAAGTTTTACAGTTAATGTTCCACAAAACTCAACTACTCCCTTTGCAACGCCTCAAGCCAGATTTCAATGTATGCAACAATTGGGATTCCAAGGCTTTGACTTTTCACGGAATCAAAATTATCTAACTGGAGGTTATTTTGATTATAAAAAACTATGAAGGCCAAGGATTTTTCACTCGATAAAATAAAAGATTTCGGAAAGTATTTTCAAGCTGATAAGTTTTGGGAAAAACTAAAGAAGTATGCCAAGATTATCGGGAAGGAGGCTGTGTATCATGCCTTGGTTCTTTATTATATGATGCTATCAAAAGAAACGTCATGGGTAAATAAAGCTTACATCATAGGGGCATTAGGATATCTGATTTTCCCTCTCGATTTTATTCCGGATGCTATTCCTATTATTGGATATTCGGATGATTTTGCAGCTATAATGATGGTATATAATCAAGTAAAAGAATCAATAACCCCTGAAATTGAGAAAAAGGCAAGAGAGAAACTATCCGAATGGTTTTTATCATAATGAGGCAACTAAAGGTCCGGCATCTTCATGAGAATGAAAGGTGTCGGCGCCTTATAAAGGACCCTGTTATTTTGCTTTAGAGGTTTTGGTGAATTCATCAAGGGGTATCCTTCCTCCAAATTCTTTCCATTCGGCATAGATCCTTGATTCGTATACGTCTCGGTAAATTACGGGAAGATTGTCAGGGGTGATATTCCTTAACCAGTTGAACTTGTCTCTCGAAACACTGTATCGGTCACGTTCTGCTGTGATAAGTATGACCCTTGTTTTTGTAACCAAAACCTCTGTAACTAGGATGCCACATGAAAGCTGTAAACCCATTGATTCATAGGTCACATTATTGAGATAACTATCAGTGAAGAGCCTGTCAACCTCTCTAACCTGACGTGAATTTTCCGGCAAGAGACGTTTCCAGGTATATTCCAATGTTAAATCCCTCTGAGGTTTAAGTTCTACTTTCAAGTTCTCGCCGTCAAAGAAATAATGGCCAAACATAAGTTTTCTCTCCTTCTTGAGAAAAAATCCCATGTTTCTCTCCCCGTAAAAATATAATCTCACTTCATTTAAAGTTTTACCGGTCTGGAGGTTATAGTGGAAATATTCGTAATAGCCGTTGCCTCGGTCATTCACAGGCACATATTTCAAGAACGTTATCTCTTTGCGGTCTTCTCCTTCGTCCCAGAAAGAACGGTCAGGCAATCCCTGAATCTTTATAATCAGGTCGTGGTTTTCGGCATCTGAATAATCCGAAACATATCCCTTAAGAAGAATTCCTCCCAAACGTATTGCGGTAAGGAAACATGGATACGCCAGCTTTGCAAGTGGAGTATCAAGAAGTTCTGTGGAGAGGCCATTACCGATCGTATGTCTTGGATATCTTTCCTCCAAATGTTTTTGCAAAGGCATGAGGACCCGTTGGTATTTTTCTTCAATATCCCTTTCCTTACGATAAAAAGAGCCTGTTTCATCCTCAAGAAGGAAGAGAGCAAGCATATAGAAAAACATTTCCGACTCATGGCCTTTCAGCAGGAGCCATTTATTGAGTGATAATTGTCGATATTGGTCTGAAAAAACCGCATAATCATCTTCAATAAAGCTATAGGCAATCTTGAGTTTTAAAGAAGGAGAGAGCTCTCCTTTTTCGCTTTGCATCTGGCAGGTGAATTCCTCCTTTAGGTCTATGAGTCTGCCAACGGTTTCTATATCATCCTTATGAAGACCGATAATTTCAACAACCCTATGGCAAAATTCTTTGATGGCCTCTTCCCCTGCCATACAGTTTCTGAGTCTATTGAGGGTCGCCCTGCCTGCATACCCCAATTCTAAAGCCAACTTCGAGGGAGAAGCTGCAAGTAAGTTGCTCTCTATGATTTTGCTTATTGTCTTGCTGTTTACCATTATTCTTGAATTTTTCCTACGCAAAATTATAATTTTGAATCTTAAATTCGTAGAAAGCTATCGTAAACCATGAGTAAAGATCAGTTTTTGTATCAACACAACCCAATATTGATACAAAATTAATTTATTTTCAGCTGCATGTTGTGAATATCTTGACAACTTTTATCAGGCTCTATAAATTTACACTGAAAGTTTCAAGGAAAGTCATTTGACTCCTGCCTTTCTTAAAATGAACTCAATTATTAAAACTTTTAACCTATGGCAAAGAGAAAATTTGAAGACGAGGATGATTTCGATCGCGGTTTTGACGAAGAGGCGATACTGGATATAATGTATCCCGACCGTCATGAAGATGATTGGAATGACGATGATGACGGTCCCGCAGCTCTTTGGGATGATTGATTTACCAATCGGCATGCCAATGATTTTTCGCATTGGCATGCCGATTTCTATTTGATCCCGATTTTAATGAAAAATCTTGCTTTATTCCTATCCTATACCTTAATGATTAGGAGCTAAAATGTTCTGCTGCCAATAAAGGGGCCGGGAAGCCGATGAGATTCTTAATGGAATCTTTTTTTAAATGTGTTTTATGAAACGGGCAGGGACACCTCCAACAATGGTATCGGGTTCCACATCACGGTTGACGACGGCACCGGCTGCCACAACGGCGTTATCCCCAATAGAGACTCCCGGGAGAATTGTGGAATTGGATCCGATCCAAACATTTCTTCCGATTTTGATGGGGGCCGGCACACAAATCTGTCTTCGTTCCGGGGCCAATTCATGGTTCAAGGTGGCTAGCACCACGTTATGGCCTATCAGACTCCCCTCTCCTATCTCAATTCCACCTTGGTCTTGAAACTGACATCCCGCATTGATAAACACATTTTCTCCAACTTTGGTGTTCCTTCCAAAATCAGTGTTGAAGGAAGGGAAAACTCTGAAAGTTTCCGGAACCTTATAGCCAAACAACTCCGACATTATTTCCCGGATTTCATCTTGAGTGTGGTAGGAGTTGTTCAGCCGGCATGTGATTTTCCGAGCCTCCTCATTAGCTTCGTTTAGAATTCTCCAACATTCAGGAGTGTCTAAAGGTTTCCTTTGTTTCACAAATTCTTTGAATTCATCTATAGTCATACCATCATTTTTTAATTCATCATTTTAGTTTCTCCCGGCTTGAGGGGTGTTTATAGGCCTCTTAAATTTGTGGAAACTTTAATCACTTCGCAAAGTTAAAGAAATATTCCGGTTCCGTTGTCGCTGCAAATATTTGCGTAAGATGAAGAAGAATCCCATAGGAAGAAATCGATTGTTTAAGTAATTTTGCATTCCTTTATGAATTGAAAAATGTTTGATGTAAAGTTTTCTGACATTATAAAATCATCTTTCCCCGATTTGAAGGTTCTTCAAATCGAAGCCAGGGTTAAAAATTCTCCTACTTCAAATGAACTTTGGGATGAGATCTTGAAGGCCTCAGAAGAGTTGCAAAACAAATACACCCTTCCGGAATTAAACAAAAGAACTTCGATTGATGCCACCCGTAAAGCCTACAAAAAATTAGGGAAAGACCCCAACCGATATCGTCCTTCGGCCGAAGCTTTGGGAAGGCGAATAATAAGCGGGAAGGGCATATATCGTCTCTCAGCCTTAATCGACATTATAAATCTTGTGTCGATTAAAACCGGCTATAGCATAGGTGGATTCGACGCTTCAAAAATTGCCGGCTACACCCTCACATTGGATGCCGGGACCTCTTCTGATATCTTTAATGCAATTGGCAGAGGAATCTTAAATATTGAAGGGCTGCCTGTCTATAGAGATAATTTGGGAGGTATTGGCACTCCTACAAGCGATGAGGAACGGACAAAGATTCTTCCCGAAACTCAATCATTGCTGATGCTTGTGAATATTTATGGAGAGGAGAAAAGTAGTGAAGCAACCGAAAACCTATTAAGCTCATTACTTGAAAAATATGCCGGCTTGGAAAAATTTGAATCAAAACTTTTACAAGTCAAAGATATCCTGACTTAAGGCGGAATTATCAAATCAACCCAAATTCAATAGATGGAGGGAACCCCGGGGCTTTGCCCTCTATCTAAAAAATCGGTAATTTTGTATTATCGAATCAAAAAAATGATTCGTCAAACTAACCTTTAGTAATTGAAGAATTTTCAGGGAAAAAGGCCCATCGCCTTCCGGTCTCTTCTTAGGGTATTTCCCGAAGGATTCAAATTAACTAAACCAGAATATCAGAAATCTACCAAAATATGCAAAATCTAATATCTAAAGTCATTATCACGTTCTTATTGGCTTTCTCAACCCTCCCCTCTTTTGCCCAGCTGGAAGCCGGGAAGGTTTATAGATTCAACAACGTTGGAAAGCCGGGTAATGTGTTGGCCCTTTCAGGTGCAGTGCAAGGAGCTGTCGGAGCCGCTTCCAATACTGCAGATCTGAAACAACAATGGTATGTCACCCGAAGCAACGACGGTTCCGGTTATTATTTCCGAAACGTTTCTAACGGCGCATACCTGGGAAGCCCGAAACAGCTTTATACCCAGTGGCCCGTCACGTTTACCACAAGTCCCGATGATGCCAGCATGGCTCTTACCATCGACAATTACAACGGCAACATTGTGATCCGTTCCACAAAACAGGGTGCCGATGGTTATGTCTACGCCCACAACGACAGCGGAAACAGCATCGTCTGTTGGTTGAAGACCAGCGATCCAACGCAATGGAAAGTAGAGGAAGTGGCCTTGAGCGAGAGTCAGTTGGCTGAAATTCTCAATCGCTTTGCAAATACGGGCGACGAGATTGCAAACGCTTCAAAATATGAAGGTTATCTCGATAACCTCTTTACCGACAAAGCTTGCACCACACTTCGAACCGGAGCTGACCTCTCTTCTTCCAATTCCAATTTTGCCAGCCTCCCCGTGACCCTGCAGAATATGGCAACCAAAATTAAAAACGCTTCATGGACTGAACAGGATGGCGATATCGATTGGGATCACAAATACGCCCTCAAATATAGAGTGCAGGACTATGAACCCTATTCCGAGGGAGCTACGGGGGCCTCTTTTGTGGGTATACAGGCTTATACCAACATGAACAATCCCACCGGAATCTATGCCAACGCAGGCGAGATAATTTATGTGATGGTAGATCAGGATGTCCCTGCGGGAGCCACTCTTTATATTGGAGGTGTGCCGGATTGCAGCATGTATAACAGCGTCACCTCAGGCACTCCTTTGAAGAAGGGTCTCAATATGATTCTCTCGAACGCCGATCTGACCCATTTTTTCATTTATTACACTGCCAATACTATCGAAAACAAGACAGCAAAACGAAAGTTGTCGGAATTTCCTCCTATAACAATCCATATTGAGGGAGGCCATATCAACGGATTTTTCAATTATATCGGGGATTCCAGATATACGCCCGACACCAAAACAGATTTCGATTACACCACTCAAAGGGCTAAACACCCTATGTTTGATCTGATAGGCAAATATGTGATCCTGCATTTCTATCTCGAAGACACTCCCGACCTTCCCGGCGGCACTCCGGCTATCTGTGTGAAGAATGCATTCTCATCTAAAAACACAAACAAGAAACATGACGATCCGGTGAAGACCATGGTGGCTTGGGATAATATGTGTTTTGCAGAACGTATTCTAATGGGTCTGCAAAGCGATGAAGACATTGCGAAAGAATATAATGAGGGCCTTTATGAAAGTATAGTGAACGAAAGTTACAACAAGGGAGGTTATCAGGCGCCGACTATCCATTATAGCGATTATTTCAACAATCGGATGATGGGAATCAATTATCAGGCTGCGGGACTATATATGAATGCCACATCCTGGCGCACAGCCTACGCACCAAGCACTGTTTCCGCCATTCTTTCACAATTTCCCGAAGATGGAATCTGGGGTCCTGCCCATGAATATGGCCACATGAACCAAGGCCCCATATCTATTGCCGGAACCACAGAAGAATCCAACAACGTTTTCTCAAACGTTGCAAACTATTTCGTCTGCAAAACAACCTCTAGAGCCGATTATCCCAGTGAGCAGTTGAAGAATTTCAGTGCGGGAAACACTTATCTTCAAAACGAGACTTGGGGCACAACCAGAATGTTTTGGCAGCTTTGGTGCTATTATCATCTTGCCGGACATAATAAGAAATTTTATCCCAGATTATTCGAACTTTTAAGGAAAAATCCTCTCGTCAGAGAGACAACCACTTATCCCGGTAAGCTCAATGCAAGGAAAGATATGCTTCATTTCGCTAAGATGGCTTGTATCGCAGCAGGCGAAGATCTAACCAATTTCTTTGCTTCATGGGGTTTCTTCTCCCCTCAAGACACTTATCATATCGATGATTATTCAATCTATGAATTGATCGTGACGCCCGAGGATATTGCCGCCGTGAAACAGGAAATCGCAGACTTAGGATTTATAAAGAACGACGCGATTATACTTATCGACGACCGTCCGGGCTCTTCCCTTCCCACAGGGTTCGGCTATAACAAAGACCTTTGCGGAAAATATGGAGGTATCGATTCTTTTAAAAATGGAGACGCGCCTCAAGGGAACTTCGAATTCACTGTTGACGGCAACCATGTGACTGTATCGGGAGGGAATCCGGGCGTTGGATATCTGATTTATGATGAAGATGGCAATTTGATAGGATTCTCAAATTCGGATTCATTCACTTTGTCGAGCGAAGCGGCTCAAGCTTTGGTAGATGGAAAAGCTTCTGTGAAAGCTGTGGGAGCTGACAATCAGACAATAGAGGCAATAGATCCCGTAAGAGACGGTAGCCCTGACAGAAAGAAAGATTTGCTTAAACAACTTGTGGCTCGTAGCGACGAGTTGTTGGCCCGTGCCGATGAATCTCTGACTCGTGTAGGTGATATCATCCCCTCATACTCCATAGAATTAAAAGAATTGAGAGATGAAATCAACTCTACGCTTGAAAATTCAGATTCCGAAACTCTTACCAATGATTATCTTCGCCTCTCGAATGCTTATTATGCTTTGCTAAACAATCCCGAGGCAAGAATAGGGATAGAACCGGGTGCATCTTATCGTCTCATTAACCGTAATTACACCTCTAAGACCCTCGACGCAGGAGAATCCAAATTAGTATCCTCAGCATTCAATGCCTCTTCCAAAGCCGTGCCTTTCTCTCAGCAATGGATATTAGAACCTGTAGGGGATGGCTCTAATACCCAATTTTATATAAGGAACCTGGGAGACGGCAGGTATATTTCTACTAGCAAGAAGCAATCATCCCCTATCCCGTTGAGCGAATCTCCTCAGGCTTATTCTTTCATTACAATTACACCTGGCGTCTATTCATTCGCTCCTGACAATGAAGTGAAATTCGGCATACATATAGACGCCGGGAATAATGTGGTACAATGGAACACAACCGCGCTTGCAACCCAATGGAGTCTTATAAAAATCTGTTCGGCAACTCAGATCGCTCTTAGAAACCAGATGACTGAGAAAATGATGGAAGCTGAAAATCTCCTATCCACTTGCGGCACAATCGAACGCTCAGAACCTAAGGACTACGTTTTCTCAGATAGTCATCTATACTCCAATGCTCCGTATAAAGGAAATAATTCCGACGGGTTTAAGACTTGGAACGTTTTGTTTGACAACAACCTGTCTACTTATTTCCACTCCGATTACAGCGGCAACAATTCTGAGGATGGCCTTGACCATTACATCAGAATGGAGGCTCCTGACAAAGGGAATTTCAGGTTCTTGAACCTTTCCTACACCACGCGTCAGAATGACAATACCAACACTAACCCGAAATCTGTGATCATTGAGGCATCTCCCGACAAGGAAAACTGGCGTGAAGTCTATCATGCTTCCGGGCTTAAGACAGGCAACGCTGTTAAGGTGGAGACGGGTGAGATTTTTGTGCCTGAAGACACAAGGTTTATTAGATTCATGGTGCCTACAGCTTCCTCGGATCTTAAAGGGGGTCATTCCTATTTTGTTATATCGGCTTTAAACGTTTCGGATTTAGGTGAACCTATTTTCACTCCCGATGAAGGCTTCCCCTATCTTAAGTCCGAAGATATGAGAGCCCTTTATGACGATATCATCAATGCAAAACTTGATTTGGCTTATTCTGCCACGGATGCCGAAACGCTTCAGTCGAGAATAAAGCTACTAGAGACAGCCTCATCCACTCTCTCTTCATTAATGGTTCCTGAGGTTGACGTCACCTCCCTTGAATTCTCTGTCAATCCAATTGTCATGAAGATGGGCGACGATGATCTGGTGGTGACAGCCACTGTAGAACCTGAGGATGCCACGTTCCCTGAATTTATATGGGACATTGATGATAATAAGGTAGCAGAAATCGTTTCGACCGATGGCAAATCAGCATTAATAAGACCTCTTGCCATAGGATTGGCCAATTTAACTATATCGGTGGTAGGCAATCCTATGGTGAATGCCGTGGCTGCTCTAAAGATACTTCCCCAAATACCTGTAGAATCTGTGACTCTTACACCTTCTGAGCTCTCAGTCCCCCTAAACGCAGGAATATTGACAATAAATGCTTCGATTTATCCGGAAAATGCCACAGTCAAGAGCTTATGTTGGACTTCTTCAGATGAGTCAGTGATTGAAATAGATGAAATTTCCGGCGAAATGACTCTTTTAAGGCAAGGGGTGGCTGAGATTTCAGCTATGTCTACCGATGGAACCGAGCTTGCAGGCAAATGTGTAGTCTCGGTTTCTAACCCGGTGGCACAAGGATTGCTTCTTTATCCTTCCGAACTTTCAATGGAAGAGGGAGAACAGATAAGGATCAATGCGACTTATATCCCGGAAGAGGCCCAGCAGCCGATCCTGATATGGTCGTCGAGCAATGAGGCAGTGGCCTCAGTGGATCCTTCAGGCTTAGTCACTGCAATGTCGCCTGGCAATGCAAGGATTGATGTTAACTCTGAAGTAAACGGTAAAGAACTTGCCGCTTCGGCATATATCACTGTGAATCCTCTGACGCTTAAGGCAATAACCCTTTCTCCCCTTAACATGACTTTAGAAAAAGGAAGCGAGGCAAATATTGTGGCCACTCTTTCTCCCGAAAATGTTGAAACAGATTTGATTTGGAGTGTAGACAATCAGAATATCGCCTCCATAGAGGTGTCAAACGATAAAAAATCAGCCAAAGTAAAAGCCGTTAATTCCGGAATGACTCTTGTCACTGTTGGCGATGCCAGGTATCCAGATCTTAAGGCTTCCTGTCATATATCCGTTCCTGAAACAGCAGTGACCGGTATTAAACTGGAAATGACGGAGACTTCTTTCAATGTTTCTGACGGGAAACAGAGAATTAAGGCTTCCATCTCTCCGGCCGATGCTCCGACACCAAGATTGGTATGGGATTCGAGCGACGAAAAAGTTGCTACCCTGCAATCAGTCGCTCCAACTGAGTGTGAACTCACTCCTTTGGATGAGGGACAGATAACCTTGACTGTTATCCATGCTGACCGTCCCGAAATTTATGATTCCAAACAAGTGACAATTACTGAAACATCAGGAATTGCAAGATTGTTTGACGATAAAGAAAGTCCGGTGGACGTCTACTCTCTTGCGGGACAGATCGTAATGAAAAACGCAGATTTGCATAAACTTGATAATCTCTCTCCGGGAATCTACATTATTAAACAAGGCGACCTGTCAAAGGAAGTTCTCATAAAGTGATAACGTCAAATAATCTCTACTGAAAAGAGGGTGAGTCAAATGTTTTTTTGCTCACCCTCTTAAGTTTATAGAATCACAATTTAAGACCTTGACATATTATTAAACCCATGGACTAATCTAAACTTTTTTATAGCAATTGGCATGAACTATAAAACTATAGGATTGTTTTAATATCATAAAAGCAATATGGAATAGTGTTTAAGGCTTCGTGAGAAGGTTTAAATGCGAGAAAGTTTAGTTAGATATGTTTATAGTGGAATCGGATAGGGGCGATGTGAATCGCCCCTATCTTTTTTAATTCATCATGTTAAAATAGTCTTATCGTTTAATGTCATATCCTTGGTCTTTGAGATATTTAAGTATCTCGTAATTCATGGCATGCCGGTAATAGTCTAATATGTGGCCACACCAGTCATTGTCGGTTGTGTCGCCTGATCTTGTTTGATTATAATGAGAGACTTCCCGGTCATAGGCTTCAAGTTCATCCACGAGTTTTTCGTCATTCTCTCTGTAGGAGTTATGGAAGAATACAGTTTCCTTTTTCTGTTTAGGCTTAAGATCCGGATGTTCTCTGGGAATTCCAAGCGCTAGCCCGCAAACCACGAAAACACCCTTCGGAAGTTTAAGAAGTTCTGCCACTTTTGCCGGATCCACAGTGCGGAGATAACCCACACAATTGCTGCCCAATCCTGCAGCCTGGGCTGCAACAACTGCGCTCATCATAGCTAATGATGCGTCTATAATACCTATAATGGTGCCATCCATTGTGTCTGTGAAAGGAGGCATCTCAAGTCCCTTCTTGTCTGCAAGTAGAGAAATCTTATGATAATCCGAACAGAAAATCAATAATCGGTTGCAGGTCTTGAGTTGCTTCTGGCCTGTAAGTTCGTAAAGTTGCTCCTTTAGGTTTTGATCGTCTATGTCGATCACACTGAACTGCTGCCCGTTGTAGCTTGTGGGAGTATTGCGGATAGCCTCATATATAAATTCCATGGTCTCGGACGGAATTGCTTCACGTTCATACCGACGCACGCTCGTACGTTCCAAAAGGGCTTTCTTCACTGTTTCCATTATATTTCCTTATTTAGATGTCTTTCCTTTAATAAGCCTATTTAGCCTTACAAGAGTCTTGAGTTTGAAAAGCAACTTGGCTTTTTGGCTTTTTTTTCTCGCTCATTATCCCACAAATATAATAAAAATATCTTTGTCTAAGCAAAACCCTTCGATTCTTTATTTATAAGAACTATAAATCAAAGAATTATGAACATCAAAAGAACTATGATACGGCCGATTTGTTTTCAGCGAAGAAACATAATTTAGTGTAAAGTGTAAAAAAGTAGTTTAAAACTTGCGAAAATAAATAAAACTTTATAACTTTGCACCGCAATTGAGGAGAGCAACGATAACTTTGCGCTCCGAAATTAAAAAAAACAATGCTTCAGTAGCTCAGTTGGTTAGAGCACCTGACTGTTAATCAGGGGGTCGTT
>JAFLTU010000054.1:0-3406 GCA_022509125.1 Muribaculaceae bacterium
TAATAGTTCATCATAGAGAACATACCCTTCTTCATTTCGCCGCCATACCAAGTGTTGATGATCACTTGCTCTTTGCTGGTGGTGTTGAATACAACGGCAGTTTCGGAATTGAGGCCGAGTTCCTTGTAGTTGGTGAGTTTAGCCTTCGAAGCGTTGTAGACGATGAAATCGGGTTTGAAGTTTTCCAGTTCTTCAGCCGATGGAGCGATAAACATGTTGGTGACGAAATGTGCCTGCCAAGCCACTTCCATGATGAAGCGGACGGCCATGCGTGTGTCGGCGTTTGTGCCGCAGAAACGGTCTACCACATAAAGTTTCTTTCCGGAGAGCTCCTTAACGGCCACTTCCTTGATTTGCTTCCAAGCCTCTTCAGTGACAGGCTTGTTGTCGTTGGGATATTCTTCAGTGGTCCACCAAACGTTGTCTTTTGAGTTGGCGTCGAGCACGATGAATTTGTCTTTGGGGCTACGGCCGGTATAGACGCCTGTCATCACGTTCACTGCGCCGAGTTCGGTGACTGTGCCCTTCTCAAAGCCTTCCAAAGAGGGGTCGGTCTCTGCCTTGTAAAGCTCCTCGTAGGAGGGATTGTAGATTACTTCCTTGACATCCTTGATGCCATACTGGGAAAGATCGATTTTTGCCATTTGATTGATTTATTGTGTTTTATGTTTTCTTATCCTCTGTTCTAACTACCCCGGGAAATTATATTCCCCTGTTATTGCGGTTCCCGGGAATTTATCTGTTTCATGCTTTTCCTAAAGAACAACAAAAGGGGTTGAACCATAGTTCATCATTTTGGGCAAATTTAACAAAATTTATGTTATAAAGCAATTTTTTGGAGGGTTCTATAAAGAAGGTTTTTTATGTTTTTTGGCAGTTTTGTTGGTCGGTTTGGGGAGAAAAATTAATTTTACGTTTGTTTCGGTAAAATGGGTTCTTATGTGTTAGGGACTTTTGGGAAAAAGCCCCTCCTTAATCAGAGGACACCGACACCATTCCGAAAAATCATCAACCTTAAATCTCACCGAATTAACCTTAAATCGAAGTAAAAACCAAACCAAAAATAAAAATCTATGAAAAAACTCTTACTATTAACCGCCCTCGGCCTTGCCGGCTTTGCAGCCCAGGCCGCAGACTACACCGTTTATAACAACGGAGTTGTAGCAGAGGGATTAGCTCTCAATGACTGGTGGAATGTCTACACCAATTATGTAGCAACAGATCCGGCCGGAGGAACAAACAAAGTTCTGGAAGTTAAGGCTGGAAATTTAACTTATGATTGGGGTCAGGGAGGATATAAAGATGCTTCCATGGGTATACAGACAAGCGATCTTTCAATAATTGGACCCCTCAGCACTTCCACTCTCAATTTCTCATGGTATAAAATTGGAACAGGGGACTATGAAGTTAAATTGACTTGGGGTCCGGATGCTGAAAATAAATTTCAAAGTATAAATTTCTCCAATGGTGGCCAAGCCAATCAGTGGAATACCGCTTCAATTAAAATTTCTGATTATCCAAATCTTTCAGAAGCATGGGCTTCTGTAAACGAGGCAACCAGTTTTGCCATTTTCTCAGTTGTCCTTACAAATGGAGCTGAAAATGATGTAATCTATATTAGTAATGTCTACTATTCCGGATTGGATGAATCTTATGAAGAACCGGCAGCTCCCGTGTATGAAACTCCGGATTATGTAATCGCTCCTACCCAATCTCCTTCTAATGTCTTGTCAATCTTTAGTAGCGCTTACGAGCCGGCAACAACTTTCAATATTGGTCAATGGGGCCAGAGCACAACAGTAGAAAATCTCGAAATTGATGATCAAACTGTAGAATTCCTTAAAAACTTCAATTATCTCGGATGGGAATTCCTAGAACCTAATAAATTCCTCGATGTTACGGATTATGAATATCTCCATGTAGAATACTGGACAGCGGAAGGAACTAATTTTGGTATTTCGCCCATAACAAGTGAAACAGGCCAAAATGGACAATCACAGAATTGGTTGGCTGTGGCTCAAGGTCAAGAAGTAAAACAAGGAGAATGGAATATCTATGACATACCTTTGTCATATTTCTCTAACTTAGACCTCGAATATGTCTTCCAGATGCAGTTCGCTGAGGGTGGTAACGCTTACGGTTACCTCGCAAATGTTTATTTCTGGAAAGAGGGAGAACCAAGCACGCCTGTTCAGGCTCCGGCCAACCTCTATCTCCTTGGAGATACTTACGCTTGGAATCAGGAACTCGTAACTTCCTGGAAACCTGAAAGTGGTCTGGCCTTCACTCCGGGTGAAGGAGATGGAATATTCACAATCAAGGGTGTGCAATTCAATAGTCAGACCTCTTATTTCACATTCACAAATATTCTTGATTCAGATTGGGAGGTTGTCAACGACGGCACTCACCGTTACTGCCCGGTGACTCTCCTCGACGCTGCCTCATTGGTAAGTGAGAATCCATTCGGACTCGGCCAAGGTCAAGATCTTCCTGATTCTTGGACCATTGCTCCCGGTGTCTACGACTTCACAGTGGATTTCAACACCCTGACCTTCACGGTTGCTATCTCCGATGTTGAGGAAGTCCTTCCTCCGGAAGTCACCACACCCGACGCACTCTATCTGATAGGTAACCTCGCCATCACAGACGGAAAATGGATTCCTGAAAAGGGTGAGAAATTCAAAACCACCACGGAAGGCATCTTCACCCTTGAGGGAATTGAAATTGTAGGTGCTGAGGGTGGCAATCTCGGTTACTTCGCGTTTACCAACATTCTTGACTCTGATTGGGATGTGATCGAAAACGGCACCCACCGTTATGGTCCTTCGGTAGATAGCGAAGCCTCTCTTGAGAAAGCAAATGCTTTCGAATTCAGTAATTTTACATGGAATATCACTCCGGGCATTTATGATTTCACAGTTAATTTCAACACCCAGGAAATGACGGTTGCTAAGTCTAAGTCGGACGCTGTGAATGCTCTCAGAGACAATGGCCAGGAGGGAGAGGTTTACTACAATCTCCAGGGCGTACGTGTAGCCAACCCGCAACACGGCATTTACATCCTCAACGGCAAGAAAGTTTTGGTGAAATAAGAGCTTTACAAGCTATCTGAATAGGGAAAGGAGCGTTGCATGGCGCTCCTTTCATTTTTATTTTGATTTTTGCGAGCAAAAAGCTAATTTTAAACCCTGATTCTAAATTTCTTAAACCTATAAAATCTTTTTCATTTATGAAACAACTCTACAAAACGGGGAAACGCTTAGGCGCGACACTGTTTGTCGGCCTAATGGCCATGTTTTGTCTTCCCCAAGCCAATGCAGCCGGAAACGGCGCAACCTATACCGGAACTGCTTCCGGGACATGCTCAAAAGCATATTTAGCTGGAGAAGAAGCCACCGCTGCTAGA
>JAFLTU010000054.1:3506-11145 GCA_022509125.1 Muribaculaceae bacterium
TGATGTAAATGTTTCGTATATCGTAGGTTCCACCAACACTTCCACTGGTGGCGACACTGGCGACGGTGGCGACACAGGCGGTGAAGGCGGCGGAGAGGAGCAACCCGAAGAGGGTAATGGCACAGGCGCTATCTATACCGGCAAAACTATCAACGGAACCCTCGGCGACACAGAATTCACTTTAGCATGGACAGCAACATGGAATAAGAACGAAACCGTGACCTTCTCAGCCAACATCAATCCTACAATGCCGGGAATGTCGCCTCAGATACTCGGTCTTGAGGAGAATCCAGTGGTCTTGCAGTTGGAAAGTGGTCTCTATGTTTACACAACTACTGCTACCTATAAAGCCGACGAGCAGATTGCAGCCAATTTCTTCATTGCAGGAGAAAACGGAGTTGTTTCCGAAACGATGCCTTTCACCTACACTGTAGGTTCTGATGCCAACGACAACACCGGCACAGGTGGTGGGACGGAAATCACACCTCCGGCCGAAGGAGACAAGGGTAATGGTGAAACCGCCACAGGCACTATCCTCGGAGTCTTCGAGGGGGCAACCCTTCCCGGAGAAGAGTCCACATCCGACGTGGCATACGAAATCGTATGGTCAGCCACCTGGAACCTCAACGGCACCGTGACTTTCAGCTTCACTATCACTCCATGGGTGGTGGGACTCGTGCCTCAGATTTCTGTTGGCGGAAGCCAGTTTGCCGACCTTGTAAGCGAGGGTGATAACAAATATTCTTTCACCACTACAGGCGAATATGCTGAGGGCACATCTCCCTTCGCCCTTTATATGCCTTATCTAGGCGGAGTGGCAAATGTGAAGATGGATTATGAAGTGGGTGCATCCAAAGACTATACCGCCATCTATAGATTCGATTCCAGCTCAACCAACGCTCCTGTGGAATTCTTCAATCTTGCAGGACAACGCGTGGCCAACCCGCAGCATGGAGTATTCATCCGCAAGCAGGGCAACAAGACCAGCAAGGTCGTGATCAGATAATATAATCTAAGCGGGAAAAATATAGATAGATAATCAAATATCGTCGAGGCTTAAACCCTCGAGGGTCTCTCCGGCCCCGAGATAGCCTGACAATTCAACCCGAAAAAACCTGAAGGAGGAACGTGGCAGAGAAACCATCGTTCCTCCTTCCCTTTTTGCGACAGGCCACCATCGAAGCATATCGCGGCTCGCATAAACAATGGTCGTGATATTTTCGGGAGTGTAGTTTCCACGGACCCTCACATGGGTTATCCTCTTGAGCCGAGCTCCCCCGGAGAGCTTGAGAGGCCGCGTGGAAAGTCTGAAATTCATGTTTTGGCCTTCGAGAGTTATCGGCCGGGCAATGGCAACGTTTGTTCCGCTGATAGAAGTCAGTTCAGAATATTTAAGAGTCGGGCCCCATCCTTCATAGCGGCTGTCGCCGATGTTGCGGAGTCCCGCCTCGCCCCATCCGGAAGCCCGGTCTATTTCAGAAAGGGGAACTGAGGCAAAGGGATAAAAGACCATCGAGGAGTCAAGCTGCGCCGGAGATATGGAGAGGTCGGCCCCGCTAATGCGCAGGCCGGAGGAAGTGGCGGTCCATGCCAAGGGGAGGGTCACGTCGCAAACCTTTCGGTCGGCAATCTCTCCCGTCGAGAGGTCGAGGCTCCGGCAGAAATTATCGGTGGTGGCCCTTTTCGAGGGCAATATGGATGTGAAGTCGTCGAAACGAATAAGACTGCGGCTCACCAGAACCTCCAATGAGGCTATCCGACCCACAAAGTCGCGGAGCACTTCCGGCGCCCTCATTCGGAAAAAGAGATTGCAGACAGCTCCGGCAATCCTGAGATCGACTTCATCGCCACTAAGATTGTCGTCGGTAGCCACAAGTGGCACAAGGCTGTTAGGCACCATCATCACAGGGAGAGTGGGAGATAGGTAGGCTCCTTCGAGGCTCTTCCAAACCGCCATGGCATAGAAGGGGGAGACGAAGAGTCCCCGGGCCGTAGCCTCTGTCTTAAATCTGGAGAGCAATTGTCCCGCCAGGGGCGTCAAGGTCTCGATCGAGACATCGGATACTGCCACCCGTTTAGCCGGGAAATCCCCGGCAAGGGCATGCCAGCCCGGCAAGATTCCCCTGACAAGGCCGAAATCGATGTCGGGAGGAGGTGGTGGGGATGGGGGATTAGGTGTTTGGAATTGGGGAAAAGGCAGGAGGCCTTCGACGGAGAAAATCTCTCCGTCTTTGCAGCTGAAGTCGCTGTCAGTGGTGAGTTGCCGGAAGGGGATGTCATAAAAATTGCCGCCCATAAATCTTAATATTTATCGGCGGCAAAATTAAATTCTTAAAAAGGGGATTTTTGGTTATTCTGAGAGATTTATCGGGATTCAACTTTCTGAGTCGGCCGTGATGAGGAAATAATTCTTCTTGCCTTTCTGGGCCAGGATATATTTGCCATTGAGGAGCAGGTCGGCAGTCACGCTCGAGTTGGGATCGGCGACTTTCTGCTTATTAAGGCTTACGCCCCCTTGTTGCACCATCTTGCGGGCCTCTCCCTTGGAGGGGAACACATTGGTCTCCACGGCCAAGAAATCGAGCAACGGCACTCCCGCCTCAAGTTTCTCTTTAGCGATAGAGAAAGTGGGGACACCCTCAAACACTTCCAGCAGGGTCTTCTCATCGAGATTGCGCAGGGCCTCGTCGGTGGCGTTGCCGAAAAGGATCTTGCTTGCCTCCACGGCCTTGTCGTATTCGTCGCGGCCATGCACCATCACTGTGACTTCCTCGGCGAGCCGGCGTTGCATGGGACGTGCACCAGGGTTCTGGGCATGTTCCTCCACGAGCGACTCGATTTCCTCTTTGGGTAGCGAAGTGAAGATTTTGAGGTATTTCTCCGCCTCGGCGTCACTGACATTGAGCCAGAACTGATAGAACTTATATGGCGAAGTGTAGCGGGCGTCAAGCCAAACGTTTCCACTCTCGGTTTTGCCAAACTTGCTTCCGTCGGGCTTTGTGATTAGCGGGCACGTCAACGCATAGGCCTCTCCTCCGAGCTTACGCCGGATTAGCTCTGTGCCGGTGGTGATGTTTCCCCATTGGTCGCTTCCTCCGAGCTGAAGCTTGCAGTTCTTGTCTTGATAGAGGTGGAGGAAATCAAATCCCTGGAGGAGTTGATAGGTAAACTCTGTGAAGCTAAGGCCGTCGCGAGCCTCTCCGTTGAGGCGTTTCTGCACAGAGTCTTTTGCCATCATATAATTGACGGTGATGTGTTTCCCGATATCGCGTGCGAAATCAAGGAAGGTGACATCTTTGGTCCAGTCGTAGTTATTGACCATCTCGGCGCGGTTTGGGGCACCGCTATCGAAGTCGAGGAAACGGGCCAGTTGTTTTTTGATTGCCTCCTGGTTATGGCGCAGTGTGGCCTCGTCGAGGAGGTTGCGTTCGGCGCTCTTGCCTGAGGGGTCGCCGATCATTCCGGTAGCACCCCCTATGAGGGCAAGAGGCTTATGGCCGCATCTCTGGAAATGGCGCAGCATCATCACTCCGCAAAGGTGGCCGATATGCAGGGAGTCGGCTGTCGGGTCGATTCCCAGATAGGCGATCGTCATCCCCTTCTTGAGCTCTTCCTCGGTGCCCGGCATGACTGTGTGGATCATGCCTCGCCAGGTTAGTTCTTCTATGAAATCCATGATTTTGTTACGTTATTCGTTAATCGTTAATCGTTATTCGTCACCTTAACTCTCCAGGTCTACTTTTGTCGGCTCGGCCAACGGAATATGGTCGATTATCACTTTCTTATAATAAACCATCAGGAGGGTTGTGAGGGGCAAAGCGATAATCATGCCGATTATGCCGAGAAGTGTGCCCCAAACCGATAGCGACAAAAGTATGATGGCGGGATTGAGCCCCAGGCTCTTCCCCATAATCTTAGGGGTCAGCACATAGTCGCAGATGCCTTGGCTCACTACATACACGGCGAGACATTCCCCAAACTTTGCCCAGAAAGGGAAATGGCCGTCGAGCGAGGCAACGATGCAGATCGCCGCCACCGGCAGAAGGGTGATATACTGGAAATAGGGAATCATATAAAGCACTCCCACCAATATACCCATCACGATTGCCATAGGAAGACCTACAAGGGAGAAGCCCACGCAATAGAACACGGCGGCACAGGCAGCCAAAAGCAACTGGCTCCGGAAATATTTGTTCATGTAGTATTTCACGTCGCTCACCACCTGAAGCACTGCCTTCTTGTATTTCTCGGGAATCAGCAACGCAAACCCCGAGGAGAAATGATCGTAGTCAAGAAGAATGAAGACAACATATATGAAGGTGACAAGCCATTCGAGAGTGTGGATCAGATAATCTACCGAGACCGACAGCATGTTGGCCCCGCGGTCGATCCAGCTCCCTAATTTCCCCTCCTCGAATTGAGCCAGAAGCGAATCGAAATTGAAACGCTCCTCCACATATTGGCTCAGTCGGTCGGGCAGAAAGGGCAATGAATAGACGTGGCTTCCGTAGAGGCTTAACACTCTCTCCATCTCGATGATTTCGTGGACCACGATCGGGGCGAAGAAATAGACAAGGAGAGCCACTATCACCAAACCATCTCCGAGGGTGACAAATACGGCGGGAGCCCTGCGCTTAAGGCCCAGGGTGTAACGGTTGTAGACCACTACAGGTTCGATGATATAAGACAGCAGGCAGGCCAGACAGAAGGGGAGCAATACATTTTTCAAGACCCCGATCAGCCACACACTGAAGACCACCACCCCGATGGCGATCACCAGCTTCACGGTCTTGTCGAAGGTGAAATACGTGCTCATCCTTAGCTCAATGTCCCGGCTCTAAAACCCCGGAAAGAAAATTTCCCCAAATTTAATAAAATTCGGGGAAATCACTATTCTCTAATCACTCTTCACTATTCACTATTCACTAATCACTCTTCACTATCCTCCTCTTCCTTCTCTCTACGCTCGTAGGCGTCGACTATGCGTTGCACCAACGGATGGCGCACAATGTCTTTCTTGCCATATTCGATGACTCCGATACCCTCGACTCCGCGGAGAATCCTCATAGCCTGAAGGAGGCCGCTCTGGGTGGTGTGAGGGAGGTCTACCTGAGTGAGGTCGCCGGTCACGATCATTCGGCTGTTCATGCCCATACGCGTCAGAAACATCTTCATCTGATGGCGCGTGGTGTTCTGCGCCTCATCGAGGATAATCACCGCGTCGTTGAGAGTGCGTCCTCTCATGAAGGCCAAGGGAGCTATCTGAATGACATCACTCTCCATATATTCCTTCAGTTTCAGCTGGGGAATCATATCTTCAAGGGCATCGTAGAGGGGCCGGAGATAGGGGTCGATTTTATCTTTCATGTCGCCCGGCAGAAATCCGAGTTTCTCGCCGGCCTCCACGGCTGGACGCGACAGGATGATGCGCTTGCAGGCCTTGTTTTTCAGAGCCTGGACCGCCAGGGCTATCGCGATATAGGTTTTACCCGTGCCGGCGGGTCCGAGGGCAAAGGTGAGACCGTTTTGCGCAAAACTCCTCACCATCTTGGCCTGGTTGCCATTGCGAGGGCTGATCGGTTTTCCGTTCTGTCCGAAGATGATAACCCCTTCGGCATTGACCGGTTTCGGCGGCTCCCCTTTGACGATATCGATAATCACGTCTTCCGGCAGTTTGTTGTATTTTGAGGCGTAGGCCTCAAGCTCCTTTATCTTCTTCTCGAATTCCAGGGTTTCAGAATCCTCGCCGATGACGCGCAACACATTTCCGCGAGCCGCCATCCTGAGCTTTGGAAACAGATTGCGTATCAGATTGACATTATTGTTGTTGACACCATAGAAAACCTGGGGATCAACGCTGTCTATTATAACATTTCTTTCGTTCATATCTTAGAGCATGGTGCCTAATGCACGGTGCAAATCTATTTTATTAGTTTTATTTTTCAGCCGACGGATCCTTCGAGGGTGATTTGCAGAAGTTTCTGGGCTTCAACGGCAAATTCCATCGGGAGTTTGTTCATCACTTCTTTGGCATATCCATTGACTATAAGGGCTACAGCCTCTTCTGTAGGTATCCCCCTCTGTCGGCAGTAGAAGAGCTGGGTCTCATTGATTTTAGAGGTGGTTGCCTCATGTTCAACGGTGCTGCTCGAATTCCTGACGTCGATATAGGGGAAGGTGTGGGCTCCACACTCATTTCCCATCAAAAGAGAATCACATTGGGTGTAGTTGCGGCAGCCTGTGGCCTTTTCGTCGACCCTTACTAGACCCCGATAAGAATTCTGGCTCTTGCCGGCAGAAATACCTTTGCTTACGATAGTGCTTCGGGAGTTTTTACCCACGTGGATCATCTTTGTGCCCGTGTCGGCCTGTTGCATGTTGTTGGTGACCGCCACAGAGTAGAATTCTCCCACGCTCTCTTCCCCTTTGAGGATGCAAGAGGGGTATTTCCACGTGATTGCCGACCCCGTTTCCACCTGCGTCCAAGAAATCTTTGACTTATAGCCTCGGCAGAGTCCGCGTTTGGTGACAAAATTATAGATGCCGCCGTTGCCCTCTTTGTCACCGGCATACCAGTTTTGGACTGTGCTGTATTTCACCTCGGCCCTCTCCTCACAAATAATTTCGACTATGGCGGCATGGAGCTGGTTTTCGTCGCGCATTGGGGCTGTGCAGCCCTCCAGATAGCTGACGTAGGCATCATCGTCGGCCACAATCAGCGTGCGCTCAAACTGGCCGGTGCCGGCAGCATTGATTCGGAAATAGGTGCTCAGTTCCATGGGACATCTCACCCCCTTCGGGATATAGACGAAGGAACCGTCGGAAAATACGGCAGAATTGAGGGCCGCGTAGAAATTATCGCGGTAGGAGACCACAGTCCCCAAATATTTTCTGACCAAGTCGGGATAATCCTTCACAGCCTCAGAAAAGGAGCAAAAGATCACTCCTAATTCAGCCAGCTTCTCCCGGTGGGTTGTTTTGACGCTGACGGAGTCCATGACGGCATCGACTGCCACTCCGGCAAGCTGTTTTTGTTCCTCCAGAGAGATCCCAAGCTTATTGAAGGTGTCGATTAGTTCCGGGTCTACCTCGTCCATGCTCTTCTTAAGCTCCTTTTTCTTAGGGGCTGCATAATAAGAGATTGCTTGGAAATCAATGTGGGGTATGTTCAGATGGGCCCAATGGGGCGGGGTTAGCGTTAGCCAATAGCGATAGGCCTTTAGCCGGAAATCGAGCAGCCATTCGGGTTCCCCCTTTTTTTCGGAAATATAGCGGATCACATCTTCATTGAGCCCGGGCGCCACGATATCGGTGGCTATGTCGCTCGTGAAACCATACTTATATTCCCCTCGGGTGGCATCATTTATCACCCTCTCGCTATCCGAAACCCCTCTCGCCTCTTTGATATCTCTTTCCTTGGCCATATCTTTTTCCCGGTTTTTTCTTCTTCCCTTATAACAAATCCCGAGCCAAATAAGTTCCCCGGTTCAATTTTAAATTCTCTGCCTGAGCTCATTGAATTTGAATTGCCTCATTAATTTTGCATTTTCAAAATTTATCCCTAACTTTGCACTTGAAAAACCCGAATTGGCTTATGGTGTAATGGTAGCACTACAGATTTTGGTTCTGCCTGTCCAAG
>JAFLTU010000055.1 GCA_022509125.1 Muribaculaceae bacterium
AGCAACAGCCTTCTAAGCTGTGGGTCGCGGGTTCGAATCCCGCCCGGTTCACCTCTCAAAATCGCAATTCATTATTCGACAATGGATTGCGATTTTTCTTTCTCCGAATTGCACAACATTTGCCCAACAGATTTTAGTAATATTAAACTTTATCGGGTCAAATGTGCTTGTATGGTTATAAATGGTTGACTTCCTCACTTAACCACTTTCTCTGCCTTATGTGAGGTTTGTCATAAAATTGCTAATTTTGCAATTGGCATGCATTAGGGTTTATACAGATCATATCGAATTTATGAACGGGGGTGCATTTCCTTTACCAGTCAATGAAATACTTGGAAAGGTTTATTCCAAACTAAGGAATCCGACAATCGCAAAATTATTCCGTTATGTTGGTATAGCTGTAAATGCAGGATATGGCATGAATAAACTGGCCAGTTGGGAAACTTTGACCGGAACAAAACCCTCCATTCAAAGCGACCGAACCATAGCTACAATATCCTTCCCTCTTAAATCTGCAGTGAAGTCTCATGTTACTCCTAAAGCTAATGACCCCACTAATGATGGAATAAATGATGGAATAAATGGAGATCTTTCGGAAAATGCTATTAAAGTTTTTATGATACTAAAAGTTAATCCTAAAACTACTTATGAAGGGTTAATAAAATCCACTGCTTTATCAGAACCCACTGCTACCCGTGCTATAAAAGAATTAAAAGATAAAGAACACATTAAAAGAGGAGGAGCCAAAAAAAGGAGTGTGGATTATTCTAAAAAATTTACCCTCTCAAAATAATTGAGCCTGACCGAAATTTTCGATCAGGCTTTACTATTACAAATGTGATTCAATCTTTAGATCGAGATTTTGTATCGGTCTTTTCTGGAAACTATGATATTGATTCCTTTATCAAGAATCTTTTTATTCTATAAATTCAATTATAGTTCCAGATGCAATGCATTTCGATTGAGTGTAAAGAATTATTAGCTTATTTTTATAACACACATTAGTGTTTATAATAGCTTGAGAACCTGTAAGGTTTGCATTTTTATACATCTCAGAAATAGCAGATTGAGCCATGGAAGCTTGAGAAAGACCTCCAATACCCAGTATATAATTTTGAGTGCATTCACCTGATACAGTACCTATAACCTTATAGTTCTTTTGGGATAGAACTACTTCTGTCTGTGCCATATTAATATTTGAGGCAGCTTGTCTACTGATACCACAACTGGTAAACAATAATGCCATACAGAAAGACATTACAATAAATAATTTTTTCATATAAAATTCCATTTATGCCAAAGTGCTCACTTCAATGGCGTTAATATTAATTAAGGTTTGCGAGCCCTGATTTGGTCTTACTTCACTAAGATAAATTTTTAATAAAAGTTTGGCCAATCACAACCTTTTCTTATTTAATAAATATATGTATATCTTTTCTTGATTTTACATTTATACTCAAAATCCCCATCTGTTTTAGAATCCCATGCTTTTTTTAACTCTTTTATTTCTTCTTTATTTAATATTCTTATTTCCTTTCTTATTAATTCCCAATTTGAGTCAGTTTTCTTTTTTCTATAATACTCTACATTATAACTTTTTAATTTATTTTTAGATCCATAATAAGATAATTTTTGTTGAATTTCATTGCTGGTAAAAGTTGATATAGTTAACGGTATTTCTCCACCTGAAAAGGTTATTATTATTGATGATATAGGGTTATTAACCAAAAAATCTACATTACCTTCATAAGTTATTTTAACACCCATTTGTTCTTTACCAATGTCATCAATTGCCCCTCCACCGAGTGAACTGGAAAAATCTCCTGTAGGAAGGAATTGTGCCACACTACCATTAGAATCTTTGATTATCATGGCATTTCCAGGATTAAAAGTCAACATAGCATCACTTATAATATCGATAACTAAAAGGGATTTCATATTTAACTTTTTTACACTAAGCCAAATACTGTTCGGAGATATTTTTACCCATTCAGAATTATCTGTCTGTAATTCATTATCATAGTTAATACTTTGAGAAAAAATTATTGAAGATAAAAAGAAAAAGAAGAAGGTTGACAATAAAAATCTTTTCATAATTTCTTATTAGCCTGGCTCTCAAAAGATATTAATGGTTATAAAAAAGAAAGACGTGAGAGTCTATACTGTTGCTCTTCACGCCAATTGAGGCTCTCGCATTGCCCTGTTCAGTAGAAGAGCAACGCCGAAGCCCACGTCTGTATGAAATTGCTTATGAAATCTTCTCAGGTTTCATAGATAACAAATCATACCACGAAGGCATCTACCGTTGCTAATCCTTGACTGAACAAAAGAATTTGCGAGATTCCAATTGGTCAAGAATGAGCGAAGTAAACGCTTTCTGTTACTATGTCTGCCTACCCTCCCGCTCACCCATATCGGGCTTCGACGGGCGATATGCTTCGCAAATTTAATCAAAATTTCTTATTCTCTTATCCTCGAGGTTTGAATTTCTTTCTAATTTTAGGTAATGGAGGAAATGGCTAAAAAAGAAATAATATCAAATTATAGTGTAATTCTTGACACCAGTTTTCAATAGTTCTTACTTATCTAACTCATCCTTTTCCATTTGATTGATTGTTAAGCCCCGGAGGGGCCTTGTCACGGTGGAACCGTGACTACAATAACCGCTTGCGAAGCTGGCGGAAAATAGTCCTCTCTCTTCCCTCACAACCTCGGAGAGGTTGATTTTCAAATAATTACACAGAGGAAAAGAACTTCCTTCGAATAAATTCTCAATTATTTCATCACTTTAAAGTGATGAAATAAAATATTTATTGTATCTTTGCTTTATGGAAGAAAAGAAGATATCTACATTTGAAGAGGTAGAAAAATTTCTATCTACTTTATTTGGCAAATTAACAATAAGTGAAATCCGATTTCTAGATAATAGAGATAAGAATATTGAGACCTTAGCGGCTCTTGATATCCCAGGCACAAAAAGAAAGGACATTATTAAGACACTTACTGTTGAAGATTATTCCGAAGGTCCCATTAAAGACGCCATTAATTTATTAGGAGATATGTGGGTTTTCGGAAAAGATATTAAAAATCAGGAGGTATATATCAAGATCTCTTTAGGACAACCAAATAAAGATGTGATCTGTATATCTTTCCATTTTTCAGAATTTCCTATGAGTTATCCTTTTAAAAAACAATAATATGGATTCACCATTCTGTGACGGGAAAGCAACCCTAATTGAAAAGAAGACTATTATTCCATATAGAAAAGAAAATTTTGAGATTACACGAAAAATCTACCGTTGTGATCAGACCGGAATCGAATTCTCTACCGAAGCTCAAGATGAAGAAGCCGTTAATCAAATTTATAATGCCTACAGAAAAAAACATGGAATTCCCAGCCCTTCCGAAATTAAATCCCTAAGAGAAAAATATGGACTTTCAGCCTCCAAAATGTCTCTTATATTAGGATTTGGGATAAATCAATACCACAATTATGAAACCGGCGAAGTGCCATCTCTTTCTAATGCAAAACTTATATTGGCCGCCATGAATCCGGAATTCTTTAAAACCCTTGTTTTATTGGTTAAAGAGGATTTAGGAGAAAAAACTTATAAACACCTCCAGGAAGTGAATATTTCCTCCCCTTCCGGCATTACAATTTAAAGAATCAACTTATAAAAAAAGAAGGGTCTGACAAAACAGGTAAATGGATAATCTTTAAAAATCTACCCAACGTCTGATAAGGGGAGATCCTAGCATTCGTAGGGACGTGGCGTGCCACGTCTGATAAGGGGAAAATCCAATGTTTTCCAAATAAGCACATTCAAACATGCTTATTTGGAAATTTGACTTTAACAAACTAATTACCAAAGATTTACAAAGGTAAAATAAGAAACTAAGCCTGACCGGATTGCCCAGCCAGGCTTCATTTTTAATAATTTTTTGAATAAAATCCGATATTTTGCTCGTTAAAATCCACAATAAATCTAACTTTGCAAATTAATAAGTTGTGCCAAATAAAACCATCTAAAAATGACCTCTAAAAATATTTTGGCTGCAATCTCTATTCTCCTCCTACTGCCAGCCTGCCATAAGAAATCCGACAAACCCACGGTTCAGCCTCCCGTGAAGGTGACCGTCATGCAAGTCGGCTCCCAAAAAGGGAATTTCCAAAAAGAATACTCCGGGATTGTGGCTTCCTCAGATAATTCCACAGTGAGTTTCTCTGTGGGGGGCACAATAACTGAATTGTATGCCTCCGAGGGTCAGAAGGTGGCCAAGGGGCAGATATTAGGCAAAGTCAACAATGGAGACTACATCAATGCCTACAACATCGCGGAGGCCCAGCTTGATGAAGCCCGCGATGCCTACAATCGACTGAAGAAACTCCATGACGCTAACGCTCTGCCGGAAATCAAATGGGTGGAAATCCAGCAAAAACTTAAACAGGCTCAAAATTCCGCGGAACTGGCCCGGCGTGCTTTAGATGATGCCACTCTCCACTCCCCCGTGGCAGGAACCGTCACAAAAAAATATGCCGATGTGGGCCAAACGGTGATGCCCGTCGAGCCCGTTTATGAAATCACCTCTTTGAAAGACCTGACTGTTAACATTTCGGTCGGTGAAAATGAAATCGGCTTGTTTAATGTGGGAGAGAGGGCAGGAGTCGTGGTCTCCTCCCTTTCGGATTCCGTTATCAACGGAAAGATAACTGAGAAGGCCAGTGTGGCTGACCCCCTGACCCGTTCATATACTATGAAGGTGAAGTTAGACCGCAAAAATCCCGATATCCTTCCCGGGATGCTGGCAAGGGTGAAATTTGAAAAAACAGATGCAGAGCCAGAGGGCTTCAGTCTTCCTTCGCAGGCCGTGGTGCTTAACGACGACAATCGTTGGTGTGTGTGGGTCGTGAAAGACAGCATTGCGGAAAGAAGATTTGTGGAGACAGGAGCCTTCACATCGGATGGCGTGAGCATCAAGACTGGGCTTCAACCCGGAGATTTAGTGATTGTCGAGGGAATCCGCAAAGTCGGCACCGGCTCTAAGGTCATTCCCTTAATGAAATAATAAGCTCGCAGCCATGGCCAATCCAACCAATAACGCCAATTCCGGCCAAAGCCCTCAGACTCCTCCCAAGCCCAATCCAATTGTGGTCTTTGGAATGAAGTATAGCCATCTTATTATCCTCATTTTTTCCTTGCTGATGGCTTTCGGAATCTATTCCTTAGACGTCATTAACAAACAGGAGTTCCCGGGATTCACAGTGCGCGAGGGAGTCGTTGCAGCCATCTATCCCGGGGCAAGCGCGGAGCAAATGGAGGAAGAGGTGCTCAAACCTCTTGAAGACTATATCTTCTCATATAAAGAAGTCAACAAGAAGAAGACCCATGCGAGAGCCACTTCGGGGACTGTCATCATATTCGTGGAACTCGACGACGATGTGGAAAACACCGACAGCTTTTGGAATGAATTCAAATTGGGAATGGAAAATGAAAAAATCAAGCTCCCTCCCGGCGTATTGGCGGTGGAAACCATCAGCGATTTCGGGGCAACCTCCTCGCTGCTCATCACGATGCAGAGCAACGACAAGACCTATAGGGAACTTGGAGAATATATGGACGGGCTCAAGGAGGCGATCCGGGAAGTGGAGAGCGTCGGGGCTATGACTGTCTACGGGGAACAGAAAGAGCAGATAGCAGTCTATCTCGACCCTCAAAAACTTCAGCATTATGCCCTCAGGGAAGAAACCCTGGGAGCCACCCTCCTTGCTCAGGGGTTTAAGACCATGGGGGGAAGCATCCGACAAAAATCCTACACGAGCCCTATCTATGTTGAAAGGGCGGTCGGAAACATTGAGGATATCTCCCAAATGATTGTCTTGAGTTCCCCCGACGGCTCGATTGTCAGACTTGGCGACGTCGCCGAAATCAAAAGGGAATACCCCAGGCCGGAAAGTTATATCACCAATAATTTTGAAAAATGCATCCTTCTTAGCGTCGGAATAAAGGATGGCTACAATGTGGTGGAGATGGGCCGCGAGGTTGAGAAAAGGATCGACAGATTCAAGGAAACCTTACCCCCCACCGTCACCCTCTTTAACATCACCGACCAACCCGTGGTGGTCAATAGTTCCGTCAATTATTTCCTTGTTGAGCTGCTTATCGCCGTGGTGGCCGTGATGGTGGTCATCATGCTGCTGCTCCCCTTCAAAGTAGCCCTGATTGCCTCAATGACCATCCCGATATCAATATTCATTTCTATCGGGCTTTTCATGGTCTTCGGGATCGAACTCAACACTGTCACCCTGGCCTGTCTTATCCTCTCGCTCGGTATGATTGTAGACAATTCTGTCGTGATTATCGATGATTACGTGGAGCTCATTTCCGAAGGAGTAGACCATTACACGGCAACATTGAGAAGCGGCACGGAATTCTTCAAGGCAATATTTTCCGCCACTCTCGCAATTTCCGTCACTTTCTTCCCATTTTTATTCACTGTGAAGGGAATGTTCCGAGATTTCCTCAACGATTTCCCCTGGGGGCTCACCATCATCCTTTTCGTCTCTCTGCTGATTGCCGAGTTACTCGTGCCCTTCATGCAATATAAATTGATTAAGAAGCCTATTTATAGGCTCCAGGAAGAGGCCCTGAAGAGCGGCAAGAAAAAATTCTCGGTATTCCATTCCATGCAGAAGGTCTATGACGTCATGATTGCTTTTTGCTTCAAATATAAATGGCTGACGATCATAGCCGCACTTATATGCGTGGCTCTCTGCGCCTGGATGTTTGTGGCGACTCCTCTGCAATTGATGCCGATCGCCGAAAGAAACCAGTTTGCCGTGGAAATCTATATGCCCCACGGCACTAATGTGGAGCGCACCTCCGAAATTGCCGATTCCTTGGAAAAGATTCTGTCGCAAGACCCCGAAGTGGTTTCCATTGCCTCTTTCCATGGATGTTCCTCACCCCGCTTCCAAACCACTTATGCCCCGCAAATCGGAGGTCCCGACTATGCCCAGTTTATTGTCAACACAAAGAACAATCAGGCCACAATCGACGTGCTCAACAAATACACCGATAAATATGAGGGTTGGTTTCCCGACGCTATAATTAAATTCAAGCAACTAAGCTACTCCACGGCCCAGCAATCCATTGAAATTCGTTTCAAAGGCAACGACCCCGCAGCCCTCCAGCAGGCGTGCGACTCGGCCATGCAGATTGCAAGAAAAGTGCCGGGGTTAAGAAACATTCGTTCCTCTCTTGGAAATCCTTTGATGTCGACTTTTGTAAAGCCTGATCCGGTAAAATCTCAAAGACTTGGAATCAACAGTATAATTTTGGAGACTACCCTTGCCTCCCGCTATTCCACGGGAGTGCCCGTGGCAACAATGTGGGAAGGCAATTACGGAATCCCGGTGGTGCTTAAAACATCGGCCTCCGGTTTTGCATCTCCCGAAGATCTCATCCGCGAGCCTATCCCGGCTAATGGAATCGGCAATGTGGCGTTAGGCCAGATAGCAGACGTTGTGCCTCAATATCATAAGGGCGAGATCATGCACTATGGAGGCACCCCCACTGTCGCTATGATTGCCGATGTGCAGCGCAACGTCAATGTCATCGACCGCACAAAGGCCTTGATGGATAGCATCGGGAAGATCCGGATGCCCGAGGGAATTGAAGTGGTCAGAGGGGGTGAATGGGGAAACACCATGGAAACATTGCCACAGATTGTGATGGGGCTCGTTATCGCGGTGATTATAATCTTCTTTATCTTAATGTTCCATTATGCCGAAGTCGGCACCTCCTTCCTCCTCCTTGCCTCTCTTCTTCTGTGTATTCCCGGAGCTGCGATCGGTCTTAGGATTCAGGATGTCAGCATTTCCTTGACCTGTGTGCTGGGGTTGGTGTCGCTAATGGGTATTTTGGTTAGAAACGCCATTGTCTTGATAGACTATGCCGAGGAACTGAGAAACCAGGGTCAAACGGCACGCGACTCCATATTCAATGCCTCCAAACGAAGGATGCGGCCCATTTTCCTGACTTCGGCAGCCGCCACGATGGGTGTGCTTCCAATGGTGGTGGGCGACAGCGCCCTCTGGAAGCCCATGGGCGTCGTAATCTTCTGGGGCACGCCTATTACCATGATTTTCATTCTCACGGTAATCCCCGTGGCTTATTGTTTATTAAAAGACCGTGGTAAAGAGGCCGACCAACCCCTCACTCAACCCTTGGAGACTCATTTGTTATAAGATCAACCTTTCTTAGCCCGATTTAGTCATGAATAATATAAAAAGATTGCTTCCCTTCTTAATTATTTTGCTTATGGTTCTGCCTCTGAAGGCCGAGACCTGTGATTCGGTCTTCACCCTCGACCAATGTGTCGCCTTGGCTCTCCAAAACAACCGAAAAGGGATGGAGGCGAAAAATAACGTGGAAGTCGCCGTGACAATAAAAAAGGAGGCATTCACTAAATATTTCCCTGAAATAGCGGCCGCGGGAATGGCTTTCTGGGCAAACCATGATATCCTTCAATACAATCTTCTGGATATCATCGAGCTGGGCCTCATTAAAAGAGGAAAGGTGGCCGGCGTGCAGGCTATGCAGCCTGTTTTCACCGGAGGGCTTATCATCAATGGCAATAAGCTCGCCGGAGTGGCTGAAGAAGTGGCTAAGATTAGGAAGGAACAGACTGAAAACGACCTCCGGCTCACAACGGAAACCTTCTTTTGGAAACTCAACACTCTTCAATCTTCAATGACTGTGATTGATTCCGCCATCGAGTTTCTCGACACGCTCGAAAATCAGGTGAGAGTCATGGTCGATGCGGGGTTGATTACTCGCAACGACCTTCTCAAAGTGCAATTGAAAAGAAACACCTATCTGGCGGAGCAGGTTGATTTAGAAAACGGGATCAGGCTGGTTAAAATGCTTTTGGGCCAATATATGGGCCTCGGGGTGGCTGGGAATTTCGACATCCAATCTGAGATCCCCGAAAATGTTCCGCCGCTCGATTACACCCTTTTCATCCCTTCCCAGGAGGCATTGCTTTCAACTTCAGACTATCGGCTCCTGCAAAAAAATGTGGAGGCAAAAAAGATAGAAAAAAGGATGGAGAGAGGTAGCAATCTCCCCTCGGTCTTGTTTGGGGGAGGCTGGTATTATCATGACCTGCTTAAACAAAACCATAATTTCGGAGCGCTTCAGATAGAAGTCAACGTGCCTCTCTCAGGATGGTGGTCGGGGGCATACGCCATTAAAAGAAAGAATCTTGAATTAATAAATGCTCAAAATGAAATGCAGGATCTTTCCGAACAGCTCCAGATAGAGATGCAAGACAAATGGAACAACCTCACGGCTGCCCATAGAAAGATGGAAATAGAAAAGGAGGGAATAATTCAGAGCCAAGAAAATCTTTATCTCAACCAAATGTATTACGAGGCCGGGATGTGTCCCCTCTCAGATTTGTTGGAGGCTGAAACTTCTTTGAAGGAATCGGAAGACCGCTATCGGGCTGCCTACGGAGAATTCAAAACCGCCCGCGCTTCATATCTCATAGCCACCGGTCGCTAGGCCGGTTACTGGTTTTCTAGTTTTTGGTTTACAGTTTTCGGCTTTCGCGGTTTACGGTTATCAGAGTAAATAACCCTAAATTCTAAACTCTAACCTCTAATCTCTAAACTCTAATCACTAATCACTAACCTCTAATCTCTAAACCCTAACCTCTAAACTCTAACCTCTAATCAACTAATCACTAACCTCTAATCTCTAAACTCTAAACTCTAATCACTATTCACTAATCTCTAAACCAAAAGCTTCCTGATTTGTTTTAATATAAACTTAAAAAACAAATAGTTATGGAAATCTACGATTTTAATGTTATAAACAACAAAGGTCAGGAAGTATCCCTTTCAGAATATAAAGGGAAGGTGATTTTGATTGTAAACACGGCCACAGGATGCGGTTTCACGCCTCAATATAAAGGCCTCGAGGAGCTTTATAAGAAATATAAGGATGAAGGACTTGAAATACTCGATTTCCCTTGTAACCAGTTTGGACATCAGGCTCCGGGATCGGATAAGGAGATTGATTCCTTCTGCACTCTCCGATACGACACGACCTTCCCAAGATTCCGGAAGATAGATGTCAACGGGGATAATGCCGCTCCGCTCTATAAATGGTTGAAGAAGGAAAAAGGTGGCATTTTTGGAAACGCTATTAAATGGAACTTCACAAAATTCCTGATTGACAGAAATGGTAAAGTTGTGGAAAGATATTCACCCACCACTCCTCCCTCAAAAATCGAAGCCAAGATAAAGGAGTTGTTAAAACGATGATTATTAAGCGTTATTCGTTTATCGTTTTTCGTTACTCGTTTATCGTTTTTCGTGAAGTTACCCTTCCCCGTTAACGGCAAGGAGGGTGCCTTTGTACCGATGTTGGAGAAGATAAACAGTAAACCGAAAACCGTAAACCATAAACCCTCAACTCTAACCCCCAGAAACCATAAACCCTAAACTCTAAACCATCAACTCTAAACTGTAGACCATAAACCATAAACCCAAATTGGCCTCGGAGAGGCTTAAGTAGTCGCAACCCCAGGC
>JAFLTU010000056.1 GCA_022509125.1 Muribaculaceae bacterium
GCCACATCTTTATTCACACGCTTGAAATTTCTGTTAAGTGCAATTTCCTTTTCTCTGGGAGATTTGAACTTATATATTTTCGGGAGATCAACATACTTTGATTCTTCCAATTTGATTCTACCCATATCAAAATTAGTCTTGCAGAAATATTTGGTGGTCTTGAATTCTTCAGAATTCTCTATATCAAATTTAGACATCATGCTTTTTTCAGTCGGAGAGAAATCACGTGCGGCTTGTCCAGCAAGCCAACCTGTAGCCATGTCTGCAATCTTTGCAGCCGGAACAAGAAAATCTACCTTCTCATTTATGGATGTGGAAATTTTGTTGTCATTGATCGATATGGATTTTGATAATTGCTTTGCCTTACCGAAAATATCATTCTGAGCCCATTCTAATGTTTCCTTGTTTCTGGCAGCTCCCATGAAGATATTTCCGCAGGTTGTTATAATTTTCTGCATACCGACTTTACCATAGTCGGCCTCCAACTGAGGCAACTCCTGAAAACCGAGAGTAACAGCCACCTTGTTGCTTCTTGCAGTACCGATAAGACGATCTATTTTATGGAAATAAAGTGTCGGCAACTCATCGACAATCAAGGATACAGGTATATTACCTTTTGAATTAACCCTTGTTACAAGACGGTTAAGGATAAGTGCATTAAGGGTACCGATTATCTGTTCTTTTTCCGGGTCGTTTGCAATTACAAGATAACAGGGATTATTGGGGTCAGATATTTTTAAGTCGAAATCATCACCGGTAAATATCCAGTATGCTTCCGGTGAAACCAAACGGGAGGCATTCACACGGAGTGTGCCAACCATACCTTCCAACTGTTCCATGGCCTCACTGTCAAATGCAGACTTGAAAGGTGCCATCAGTGACTCTATCTTTTCATTTCTCATCAAGAGATTGAATACCTCCTTATAACTTCGACCCAAGAGGGCAAGGACGTGAGGCATATCGGAGAATTCACCGGTTATTGTGTCAGGTATTACCTCATTGCCATCTTCATCCTCATACCATGATCTTTCCACCATTATAAGGATACCGTCTCTGTCATGATAAACAAGATTTGTTAATTCTATCGGCATACCTTCGCTGTCAAGAGTTACATTTATATCAGAATCATTGGGACCCGGAGTAAGGAAATCAAGAACCTGGTTCCCGTTTTCATCGTAAGCTCTCAATTCATTCTCTCCGAATGCTTTTACCTGTAACTTTCTGTTGTTACATTTTACATACCTTTTGAGTTTCTTGCCATTCTTAAATCCCCATGGCCGAAGATTGACGAAATAATATATGATGGCTGCAAGAAAGTTTTCGGCCGAATTGGTAAAGAAAGCCTCCGAACCACCTTTCTTTTCTCCACCTCCTTTATTAAGGGAAGCCAACAATGTTGCAGCGGTTTCTGAAGCAGCTGCCAAATCCGGGATGTATTTACGCTGTATCGGATTGACACGTGAGGAATATTCCACGTCAGTGAAATTGATGATCCGGAAAGAACAGTTTACCGGCAGACGGTTATATTTAGTGTTCTTGCAATATTGGTAGAACAAAGTCTTTGCCAAAGTGGGAAACTTGTAGTCATATACCATCATGGCAAATCCTTTTGCCGAGTGCTGTCGGATAAAGGGGTCTATGATGCCGAATGATTTGCCGGATCCCGGTGTTCCGAGAACGATTGTGCCACGGAAAGGATTGATGATATTTATCCATCCATTGTGCATTTTCTTCTTCCAATAATAAATCATCGGGATATTTACTGAATAAGGGGTCTCATTCTTGGAATCCGACTGTTCAAAGGATTCATTCTCGAAATTGAATCGGTCTTCTCCGATCTTATGGTTGTAATATTTGGCAATGGCATCCAGTCCCTGATGAATTAAAACTACTCCTAAAACTGAAAATATTGCATAAAGAATTCTGTTCCCGGAAATACCTTCAAAACTGCCTAACCAATGTCCTGCATGAAAAATAAAGCAGAGTCCCGTGGAAACAACTCCGATACAAATCGGAAAAATCACCATTTTTCTCCAATTGAAGTTTACATCCTTTTTTGCTTTAGTACCGATGGCAGTAACACATACACAGATAAACTCAATCACCTTACATGAACCGACATGATTGAATACCTTGAATTTCTCTATCAACCTATAACAGAAACCTGTCACGGCTCCGTCAGGCTCGATTGGAAGATTCATGATGAGCTCCAATACCAGGAAGATATAAATGCAAGCTCTGAAACAGACGTACAACTGTTGCTGTTCTTTGGTTTCTTCAAAGGACATGGGTGGGAGTAAAATTTATATGCTGAAGGATTAATTATATAAAAGGGTCAGTAGGAATTATCTTAGCCACGGATAATAGTTAATTCAAAGGACCAATTAAGCCATGCAAAAACGAATGACATAATTTTGCAACGGGGCTCAATAACCATAGCCGGCCAGACACACCAACTTCTATCCATTTTCTCAAACTTCGTTTCGATGGTTATCTTTTTCATAATATGGTAATATTGGGAGGTTACAAGGGAATTTTAAAGGTCAGCATTATTCCGTTTCTGAAAAGGTCTCCTTTAAGGAAATTCACGGTATTAAGCTGAGAAATGGAGAACTGCCAGTTATTCTTGAAAACATAGTTATATTCAAAGCCTGCACGTATGCCGAAGAAGACATGAGTCTGTTCGGCCCCGCAATGTGCGCCACCGAAAACTCGGAAAGAACCGTTCTTCAATCTTTTGAGCTGATGTTTATAAACAGCCCCGCCATCCCAATAATATCCTTTCCAGAAATTATGGCACACAGGATGTCTCCAGTGATCACCGGCTTCACCGAAGATTTCATAAGCATTGCCGTTTTCCGTTTCATGTTCATATCCTATATTGGCATTAAGGGTATTGGGGTAAAGATATCCGGCATTGAATGTAATGCGATCTCTTTCTCCTGCTATGGCAGGAAGAAAAAGCAAAATGGAAAAAATGGAGAATAATATACGTTTCATTCGAAATATCGTAAAAGGAGGATTAGAATTTTTAGATAAGTTAGCAAATAAATAATATTATAAGAAATATATAATTATTATAAATAGTATAATAAAATATTATTTAATCTAAATAACATATATATTTAATTATAAAAATATTTATATTATAATATTATTTATTTCAATGCATCTTTTACAGATTGCGTGAATGTTTCTAGTTTGGATCTAATTGCCTTTAACTCAGCTTTAGTCTTTGTAAGTTCATCTTTAAGATCCGAATTCTCTTTAGCAAGTGTGTCATAATTCCTTGACAAGACTGGATCAAAGGAAGGGGTTGTATTCATATCCTTAACATCCTCTACTTTTTCCATATCAAAACAGTCGGCATTAAGGATATCCTCATACCTTATTGAGAGGGAAATAACCCGACCGCTGATTTGATTTTCCGCTATCTCGATGTTAAGAATTTTATCATTCGGGAATGTAAGTTTTTCAAGAACTATTACCTGCCGGAAACCTTTCTTAAAACTTTTAGCCTTATTCAAAACAAAAGATGGAGTAAGTTCTATTGTCTGGAAATTTGTTGATTTTGTCTCCTTTTTATCTGATAGAGTCAGCCTCATTTCAGAAATATCATAGGGAACTTTTGTCTGATTCTTAAGACAGAAATCAATGAAGAAATAATTGCCTACTGAATAAATGTTATATACTTCGGCCAACATGCCATATTGGCTATTGCGGATATTATGGAACTTGCGCCGACTACCGTAGGCAGCCCAGGCAAGACGAGCCATCTCTGATTCAGGCATAGAAATGTCCGGATTATTATATGCCATGGATTCTTCATAATCCACCGTGTACATCGAGACGGCTTTGGAAGGGTCTTCTTCGTAGATTATATCATATTGTGCGACGTGCCTTTCACCCACCATAGTGATAGTACCGAGAAAATCACCATGATTGAAAGTTCTGCCACCAAAAATTGAATCAGTGACAACCGGCTTAAGTCTTACCATATTGTCTGCACACTGGTTCCCGACTATCTCGTCAGTGGAGATATCAACCATCTTCAAATTTTCAGGCATAACGATGTGAGTTGTTACCTGCCTGTTTACTTGAATTATATTTCTGCCGGAATTATCAGCGAAAGTCGGACTTATAGATAAAATGGTAAGAGTAAGTGTCAGGAATAAAGAGATCTTTTTCATAATTATTGGAATTGTGATATACTGTAAGTTTTGTTTTAGCTTTACAAAAGGGAAAATATAATGGTCTTTGTAGTGGAGTAGGATTATTTAGCCTCCCTTGAATTTATAAGATATACGATGGTGTTATATTTGATTTTGGCCTTGTTCTTTCGGATATTTGCTGTCAGGGCATTAGTCCCGGCCGAGTAGATATTCTGCAATGCCTGTAAAGCAAGGCTTTCACCATTAAGCGAACTGCCGTAACTTCCATAGGAAGAGAACTGCATGTTCTGGCCAAGAACATTTGTGCCTGCCTGTTTCATAAACTCACGGAAAGCAGACTCAGGAACGTAGAAGCCTTCCATTCCGTCATTGTCAAATACAGACAAATCAACTTTCAAGAACTTATCACCAACAAGTATTGAGTTTATATTTGCCATCACCCTCTGTGAGCTGAATCCAGATATAGTTCCATATAGATAAGTGCCTTTGAGCAACTGAACGTTACCAACCTTGACATCGTCCAATAACTTGAACCGGAGCCTTGTTCCTTCATGAGCCTTGGTGGTCTTGTCAATCATAGCCCTGATAAGGGAAGATTCGCCGGCATTATAATCTGAAGTAACCGTATTGAAAGATTCCTTATTGGAGTCTGATGATTTGGAAACCAAAAGGGGTCTGTTCTTTTCTCTTTCAATCTCTTCTTCTTTGGCTTTACGTTCAGCTTCCTGACGGGCAAGTTCATCCGGATCTGGTTTCTGTTCAATCTCCCTTTGTCTTTCTATGGAATTTCTTTTTATACGTTCCAATTCTTCGAGATAGGCAATATACCCGTCATCCTCATAAGGATTTGAAGTTTGAGGAATCTGGCTTGTATTCCTTTCTATCTGTCTTTGCAGTTCTGCAAGTCTTTGTTCCTGTTCGATACGTTCAGCCTCCCGGATCATCTGTTCAAGTTCACGGTTGTATTCATCATCACCTTCGATACTTTCTTTCTGTTCGGTTTCAATACCGATACCGTCAATTACTGTGAAGGCATTGTCCTTGTTGTATCGGGAGGTCATTGCAGACATCTTGTCACTCACTCCGTCGGTACGGGCTTCGGGAAGTTCCATGTTGATATGGTCTGTGGAAGTCTCCTCAGTTGAATCCCGGTTGCAGCTATGTCCGAAAGTATAGACAAGATAGACTACCGGAATGAATATCACGGCAGGGAAAATAAACTTACCTTGCTTCCAGTTAATCTGTTTTAAGTTCAGTTTCATTGTCAAGAATATTAGATATGGTTTCAATTTGTTTCATAACTCTGTAAATCTCTATGGAGTCAATCCTGGTTTTATGAGGTAGATTGTATAGGGAGTCCAAGACTACCAAAAGTTGGTTACCATCATCAATCAGCTCTGATATCTGTTGCTTCAATCCCTCTTTGTTGACATTTATTCTGTTCATTCCGGCAAAAACCGGTCTTACTGTCAAAACCGAAGACCTGTTGTTTTCACCATTATGTTTCTTAACCAGGAAATAGATTGTTTCATTGAATGTGATAAGGGAGATCATGGAGATAAGGAAATAAGCAAAAAATCTTTTAGGATTATGCCGGGCCCACCGGTTTGCCAAGACAAGGCGGCTTTTCCATCTTAATTTATCTTTAAAGACACCAAACCATGTTGAAATATTTACAGTAAGATATGAGAGGCCATTATTGATATTTTCCTTAATCTTTCCTACGGGTTTCTTAATTCCAAACATATCTTTTGAATTTACCAGGTTGTCAGGTCCTTGTTTTCAACAGTTCTCCAGTTTGTGATCAAGAGACCGTGCGGATTGTTCTCAGTCCTTGGAACCGACTCTATCTCACCTGCGGTTATCAGTGATCTCTTCATTTCACGGGACCGTCTCTTTATAGTCTGTGTTCCATAATAAGTGAACTTACGGTTTCTTTCGTCAAACTGAATAGAGTCACACATGACGGTGCAGATTGCTGAAGAAGAAAGGAGGTCTGAATAGAACCCTTTCTCATCGAGTGCCTGTTTCTGTTTCAATGCCGAACCGTCAGCCATATAGAGAGCCTTCCCGACGGTGTAGTTCATATAGGCATCGTCAGGCGGGAGATTAAAGAAATATTGATGGAACAGATTGATATGAGCCTTACTCTCCATAATGAAATTGGAGGAAAGCTGTGCCCTTTCTGCAAGAAAAGGTATATCACCGTCAAGAATGTATATTTGCTGACGTTCCTTGTCAATCATCGACCAGCAACCGAGCAAGGTTGTCGCACATATAAGGACACTGCCGGCAACAGAGGCAAGGACTGTCATCATTGCCAGACGTGTTTTCTGTTCAAGGGATTGAATAATCATATCGTCTGAATCTGTTTGTCTGTTTTATTGATTGAAAACTGTTTTATTATAGAGAAGGGCTATTGTAGTCCGGATCACATTGACAATTCCATGAATCGCTCAATATATAAAATACTATCAAAGCAAAGCCGGCCAATAGAATGAGGAGAAGTAGAGTTTCACCAATTGTAATTATCATTTTTTTCATAGCTGTCATGGAGTAGGTCCTTGTAAATTTCTTCCTGCCTGGGAACCTATAGCTCCTGCCAAACTCGCACCTCCTGTTGCAGCAGCACCGGCAACTCCTGCAGCCATAGAAGCGCCACCCATGGCAACTCCCACTGCGGCACCTCCGATCGGTGAGCCGACTCCGCCGGGTATCAGCCATGAACATACATCAGGTACGAACTTCATCACGAATACTCCTACAAGAAGACCTACGACATACATACAGGTGGTACCAAGACCCTGCATACCCAACATAAGTATTTCACCCATGGAACCGGTTGCAGCTGAAGTAGTACCCGAATCATTTATAAGCTTGTCATAGGCAGCTATATCATTGAGAAGATTGTACTGCATGATGAAATCAACATAATAGAGTACCATGTATATGACGAATGCCCACAGAGAAAGCGAAAGATATTTTGATAGCCACTGGCTCCACGCAGAACGGAATGGAGGAGCAAGAGACATAGCGAAAGCGATGGGACAAAATGCTGCCAAAAGGTGCATGAATATATTTTGTGCCACCAACATTCCGTAATAGACTATCTGGAAGAAAACTTCACCAATGAATCGGATGGCGATACTTATCCATTCACATAGAGATGTTTCTATCGAGAGGGTCGCTTGTTTGATCCTTATCTCCGCATTTTTCTTGAATTCATCTATGGCTTCTGTAATTCCGAGAAAAGAGCCTTCTCCATCATCAGGTTTGGCTGACTTTTCTTCCTCATAAGCCTTGGTGATGATTTCCCTTAATTTCTTGGAATATTCCTGTTGTTTGTCTGCAAGATCCTTTTCTTTTTCAGCAACCTGGTCATTCATTCCCTGAGCCATTTCATATGCCATGTCCCCCAAGGATTTCCCCGGAGCGGCAGCAGCCTCACAGATCCAGGAGGCGGAACTGATACAAAGAGAAATTATAATGATATGGAGTATCTTCATGACATCCATGCCACGTTTCCCGAGCATCATCATCCAGCACTCGAAGGAACCCACACCGAGAGCTATACAAAGTCCGATTATCTTAGCCCAATTCTGAATCACACCTAGAAGGGAAGATTCCGGGAATGTGGACATATGGCTTATCAGGTTCTGAAGGTTCTCGTCAATAGTCCCGAGACCCATTGTTCCAAGTATCATTGTTTAATTCAATATTAGGATAGGTTAAGGTTGAAAGATCAATAAAAAGAAAAAAGGGTAATTAGCTGTAAGTTGAATGCCTTAGTAATGACATTTTGCGTAATAAACAAGCTCTGCAGAATGTTTGAGAAGTTTTCTCATCCGTTCACGGGCTTCTTCGTAGGCCGTCTGACGTTTAGTATTTTCCAGTTCATAACCAACTCCTGTCTTATGTATATAAGCGATATCAGACATTACCGACTCGTTTTCTTCCTGTAAAATTGCCACAGCTTCTGCCAGGTTCCCCTTGCTTTTCTCTAAAGAATAGGAAAGACATTGAGAAATCGAAGCCTGCATTTTCTTGAAATCATCCTCATATTGGAAATACATGCCGTCGATATTGCGGTCTGCGGCTCTCTCCATTTCCTCTTTCCATACCGGATTAATGGAGTCCAGTTCTGTCTGGGTTTTTACCTTGGTATCAAGGACAGCCGGGATTTGAGCAACACGCGGAACATATATTCGTTTCTGGTTTGATTTATCCTCCTTGAAGCGGATATGAGGAGTGGGTATAAAACCTAAAGTCCATGTCCAGTACATCTCGGCACCGGAATAACCTTTGTGGAGCGTATAATAATACCAGTCGGGGGCGAAATCCCAGCCACCGTTCTCCATAGAATTCCACTGTTTTCGTTTCTGATCATCGGAAACAATGGCAGCAGTTTGAGCATTGCTTACCGAGGGAAAAAGAGAAAATATAAGGATAAGTGAAAGAAATGTCTTTTTCATAATCTTCAATTATTTAAGATTGCTGTTCCATTGCTGAATCAATTTTTCTGAAACACCTTTCAACATCGGGTCGGTTATAATATCCCTGACATCAGCAGTCCACAAGTTTCTTCCAGCGGTATAAAGAATATAATTCCTGTTCTTTGACAGCACATTTCTCATTCTTGAAATAGAGTCGTCAATCAAGTAGATAAGTTTGTATTTTTCCTTCATTGAAGCTTTCAGGATATTTACCCCTGTGGCTGAAAATGCCATGATAGATTTTGTAAGTCGTTTGGTTTCTTCAGCCAACTGTTTCTGCGTATCGGCATATCTGACCGATACCGTGGGTTTCTCTTTGATTATGGGAGTGCATACCTCCATAAAATTTTCATACTCTTTAATCAGATTTGACAATTGAGTGGTTGTATTTGTGATGGTGGCTGCCAAAATCAGATAAGAATTGACATCATTCATTTTAGTATTTATAATCTGCTTGACTTCAGAATACTTGGAAGAAAAATTTGTTGTCACTTCCTGTTCGGCAGTAACAGTTGTTACTTGTGTAAGAGCCTTGTCCTCGTTTTTCTTCATCTCCTTATGCAATGCTATGAGGGCTTCAAGAGTCGGAAGATCCTTCGGCATAGAAAAATCAATTGCCAACGAGTCAAGAGGCAATACGGTGATACCGAGTATAAAAGTCAAACAGGATAATATACGTTTCATCGTTTTACAGATTTATTCCACTGATTGATAAGATTATCTGAAATCATTTTACCTGCAGCCATATTGGCCCAGGTTCGATGGTCAATAGCTTTGATAAGGTCAGCCCAGTTGCCATACTCACACATCGAGAGCATATAGTTGAGTTGCCTCTTGATATTTAGCAAGTCTCCATAAATCTGACATGCAAGGGTCATTCTCTCATATCGGTCAAGTAGATTATGTCCGTCGTCTTTTCCTGATGATTTAACCAAAGGATTTGAAACCTTGGAATTATTGACAATTGAAACAAAATCATTGACACATTGTGTGGCTTGGCCCACAAGGTCACTGACTTTCATTGTAACCAAAGCCTTGTTCTCGATACCGGAATCCTTAAGTGAGGTAAGAATCTGAGGTGAGATATCAACAATCTGTTTTGAAGTCTTTGCGATAAGTTTATAATACATACTTTCCACACCGAACCCTTCGATGTTATTCAAGGTCTGGAGTGTAAGTTCCTTGGCCGCTGCGATAGAAAGTGTCTTATCCCTTATTTCTTCCTGTTTTGAAAGAATTGTGTCGAGCTGTGCATTATGAGCGTTCTCGGTAGCCATCTGCAATATAGTGTTGGCTTCAACTTGAGCCACGGCTTTCGGGTCAAGAACTATTCTCCATTGAGCGTTAATATTGGCGAAAGACCATAAGGAAAGAAGCAATAATACTGCCTTCAATCCTTCATTGGAATTAAAGATATGACCTGATGTCCGGATACATAAAGTCTTAAGGTGTTTCTTTACTTTTGATGAGGCCTTAAGTTGTGCCCGGATTTTATTTTTGATTCTATCTCTTGTTGTGCCTTTGGCATTTCCTTTCAGTTTTCCCATAACGGCATAGGTTTTTTATGTTTGTTCACCATATTGGCGAAGTCAAGGTATTTTTCAACACCGGCTTTTGTCCTGTCTTTCTCAATACGGATGATTGCAGACTGAATGTCCCCGTAAAAAGCCTTGTAAATTTTAAGAGCCTCTTTCTCGGCCCGTTCTGTGGTATAAGCCCAGTAACATTCAGGCGGTTCTTCGACACCGTAAACATCGGAATACTGGCC
>JAFLTU010000057.1 GCA_022509125.1 Muribaculaceae bacterium
TAAGCCAGCAGATTTACAGTCTGCCCCATTTGGCCACTCTGGTATCCACCCTTTTTATCTGTCGGGCTCAATTTAGGATTTCTCCCCTGATGCCCTTCAAAATTCTGAGCAAATTTATAGATAAATTCTTAAGTATGCAAGAAATTGGTTATTTTTGCAAATAAGACCCCACATTTATGGAAATTATAAACCTTGGAGATAAACCCAGCCTCCTGAGTCGCTATATCAGAGAACTCAGGGATATAACCATTCAAACCGACCCTCTGCGATTTCGTAGAAATCTTGAGAGAATCGGGGAAATAATGGCTTACGAAATTTCCCGGCGTCTGGAATATCATGAAGAAACGGTTGACACTCCCTTGGCTAAAGCCGGAGCCTGGGAAGCTTCCGAAAAGATTGTGCTTGCCACTATCTTGAGGGCCGGCCTTCCTTTCCATCATGGATTTCTAAATTATTTCGACCATGCCGAAAATGCCTTCGTCAGTGCTTACCGTAAATATAGGGAGAAGGGCGACTCTTTCGATGTGCTCGTGGAATATCTTGCATCCCCTGATATCGAAGGAAAAACCTTGATAATAGTAGATCCGATGCTTGCCACCGGCAGCAGCATGGAGCTGGCCTATCGTGCTATGTTACATAACGGCAATCCGGCAAAAATCCATGTCGCTTCAGTGATAGCCTCCCAACAGGCGATAGATTATGTTGCTAAAGTTTTTCCACAGGATATAACAACCGTTTGGAGTGCGGCTATTGACCCTGAAATCAATGCCCACAGTTATATCGTTCCCGGTCTGGGTGATGCAGGCGATCTATCGTATGGTGTGAAGCTTTAGGACGTTAAAAGGTGAAAGTTAAAAGTAGAAATTGGGAATAAATCAAAAAAATTGAAAAATATCAATAAATCCCAAACTGAAAACTGAAAAACAGTCAACTGAAATCTGAAACCTACAAACCGAAAAGGAAAAGCTGTCAACTGAAAACTAAAAACCGAAAACCAAATTGATCCTCGAAAATATAGAGATTCTAAATTTCAAAAACATAGCTTCGGCGCGTCTTGATTTTTCGCCTGGGGTTAATTGCCTGCTCGGTATGAATGGAATGGGGAAAAGCAACCTGCTCGATGCTATCCATTTACTTAGCATGGCCCGCACCATGTCGTCGCTCCCTGATGGAGCTATCGTGAAGCATGGCGAGGATCTTATGTTGGTGAAAGGTGATTTCAAAACCGAAGCCGGAGCTACAGATTCAATTTCATGCGGACTCACTAAGGGGAAGAGAAAGAGTCTGAAACGAAACGGGAAGGAATATCAGAAACTTTCAGAACATATCGGCCAATATCCGGTGGTTATTTCTACTCCGGATGATTCCCGCATCGTTTCCGGCAGCAGCGAGGAGCGGCGTAAACTCATGGATATGGTGATATCTCAGGCCAATCCGCAATATCTCGCAGCTTTGATACGGTATAACAAGGCCTTGGAAAACCGCAATAAGATGCTTCGGGCCGGAGTTAAGGATGTGATCCTTTATGAATCCATCGAAAACATAATGGAAGAAGATTCTGCAATCATCCATCAAGGGAGAAAAAACTGGATCGAGACAATGGCTCCAATAGTGGAAGAAATCTATTCACGTATTTCAGGAGGGAAGGAGAAGACTTCCATGGGATATAAGAGTAGTTTAAATCATGCATCAATGAAGGAGATTCTTGACTCCCATCGGGCCAAAGACCAGATTTTGGGATTCACGTCGGCTGGCCCACACCGTGACGACATGGAAACAGGACTTGACGGGTATAGTCTCCGAGCTCTTGGAAGCCAAGGGCAATTGAAAACTTTCGCTGTGGCCCTAAGACTTGCCATATTCAGATATTTGAAGCAGACTAAAGGAGCCACGCCCCTCCTCCTCCTTGATGATATATTCGACAAACTCGATGCATCTCGCGTTGAAAATATTATGCGCGAGGTGACCAATGAATCTGACTTCGGCCAGATATTCATTACCGATACCAACCGCAAGCATCTTGACGATATACTTGCCGGGTTAAAGGGACCCAAAACTTTGATTAATGTGGAAAACGGAGTGTTGACTTATGCAGAGACATGACCCCGAAAGCGTAGGAGATGTCTTAAGGCAACTCCTGGAGGAATCATCCCTGCAAAGTCGTATGGATGAATTAAAGGCAGCCAACATCTGGCCTCATATTGTTGGTGAATCGCTGGCGCTCCAATGTTCCAAACCATTAGTGAAAAACGGGGTGATGCAGATTGGGGTGCCAAACGCGGCCTTGCGCCACGAACTTATGATGAACCGCTCACGGATGAGAGCTCTTATCAACAATACTATCGGAAAAGAAACTATAACTGAAATAAAATTCACGTCATGAATCCACACGAGATTCCCTCTCTCGAAATATTTGTTAACAGACTCCCTATTCAGGTGCGTTTCAGTGATGTCGATGTTGTAGGCCATGTAAACAACATAGTCTATTTCGCTTACTACGACACAGGGAAAGCGGCTTTCATGGCTGAACTACTCCACAGAAAAGTCAGTTGGAAGGAGGTAGATACGGTGGTGGCTAACGTTGACTGCGCTTTCATATCCCCGATTTTCTGGGGAGAGAAGATCGAGGTGCTCACGACATGTTCCGGAATCCACGACAAAAGCTTTCGACTCCTACAGATGCTCCGAAACTCAGAATCGGGGGAAGTGAAATCAATATGCGAAACTGTGATGGTGTCTTTCGATCCCAACACGCAAACCGCCGCTCCCCTCAATCCTGAATGGAGACAAAAACTTGAAGCAATACTGCAGAAACGAGATATTCATAATTAATAATTCCTGACCCTATGATGATTATCCTTGATGTCAAAATCGGCATAACCTGATTTTAGACAAACAATAACAAAAGGGTCGGCGAATCTACGATTAACGATATAAATTAAGATGAACCAAATAGAATTAACTCTAAACCTTAACTCTCCTTCTCTTTCGCCCGAAGAAGCGGAGATATTAAAAAACGCTCTTAAAATGCGTGAAGAGGCCGGGGAGTTTATCCGTCAGGAAAAATATCTTGAGGCCATGGAACGCACAGTGGCAGCCTTGAAGGGCATGAGAGAATTCCCGGACTTTCAAAATCCTGAGTTCCGATTGCTCCTGGTGGCTCTCCTTTTTGACCTTGCTGAAATACATTATTCGCTTAAAAACTATAAGCAAAGTGAAAAGGAAGTGGAGTTGCTTTTCAAAGTGCTTGATAATTTGGTCAGAATAGACGAAGAGCGGTTTGGCCAATACCATATCCTGGCAATGGAGCTCTCCACCCGCATACTTAGAAGCCGCAAGAAGGCGCTTGACCTTCTCGTGAAGCAACAGATCACCACCGGATCCCTATATGAGAAAGTAAATAGCGGTATAGCTGCTGCAACTGAGAAACTCGTTGACAGCCTTTGCACCACAGCTCAACTCTTAGCTGCCACAGGAGATATCCGTGGGTCACTTAAATTCTATGCCGAGGCAATCAAATATTCCAAGAAACGCACGGGGAGAGTAACCAGAAAAGAAGTAAAAATGACAGTCGAGATGGCAGAGGTCATGATGAGACTACGCAGCATGCAACCCCGGGCAAAGCGACTCTTGAATGCGATATTGCCTCATGCTGTGGCGCTCGAACTCGTATCTCTCGAGCAGGATATATTCTCGCTCATCGAGCTCATCGATTCCAACGAAGAACCTGAATCCAAATGGAGACTTTTTCTCCATAAAGTCATAGATGGAGCCAAGAAACGTCTACGCAAGAAAGAAAAACCCCAATGAGAATAAACACATGGCAACGGAACTGAATAAGGATGCTGAGCTGATAGTGCCCAGGGTGTCGGAATATGTTAAGGGAAACTTTTATATCATTACGGCGAAATGGAACGAAGATGTCACTAGCGTCTTGCACGCCGGGGCCTACCATTCTTTATGGGAGGCAGGCATCGATAAAAAAAATATCATAGAATGGAAAGTTCCGGGCACGGTGGAATTGATTAATGCAGCTGCCCTTGCCCTTAACCATCCCGAGACAACGGCCGTAATCGTGATAGGTTGCGTAATAAGAGGGGAGACCCCTCATTTCGACTATGTGTGTCAAATAGCCGCACAGGGAGTGGCTCAACTAAATGCCCTCGGCAAAGCTCCGGTGGTTTTCGGAGTCTTGACCGTAGACAATATGCAACAGGCTCTTGACAGGGCTGACGGCATCCTTGGCAATAAGGGAGCTGAAGCTGGAGCCGCGGCTGTCGAAATGGCCAACCTTCATGCCCTCGCTTTTGTCTGATAATAAGTTTCATCTCCTAATTCTCTAAATGCCAGACCCCATTTCTCCTTTTCTGCTACCTTCCGCGGCGGGAACATCGCCGGAAGACAAGATCGTGGAAGCCTCCTTTCGCGAGCTGCTCGAGTGTTACCTTGCGAGCAACCATCGCAAGAAGGTTGAGGTGATTGAAAAGGCCTTCAGATTTGCCAAAGAGGCTCACAAGGGGGCAAGGCGCCGGAGTGGGGAACCATATATTCTTCACCCTATCGCTGTGGCAAGAATTGTAGTGGAGGAGCTGGGTCTCGGTTCCACTTCCATTTGTGCGGCTCTGCTTCATGATGTGGTGGAAGACACCGATTATACCCGCGATGACATTGAACGCAATTTCGGCAGCAGAATTGCCGACATAGTAGAGGGCGTCACTAAGATTTCCGGAGGCATTTTCGGAGATAAGGCTTCCGTGCAGGCTGAAAACTTCCGTAAGCTTCTCCTATCGATGAGCACAGATATCCGGGTGGTGCTTGTCAAGATGGCCGACCGTCTCCACAATATGCGCACCCTCGGGTCTATGAGACCTGAGAAACAATTTAAAATCGCCGGAGAAACTCTCTATGTCTATGCCCCTCTGGCTCATCGGTTAGGACTCAGCAAAATAAAGTATGAACTCGAAGACCTCGCATTTAAATATGAGCACCCTCAGAAATATCGCGAGATAATCGAAAAAGTGAATGAAACCGAAGAACATCGAAAAGCAATTGTGGAACAATTCGTGTCTCCTATTCGCAAAATGCTCGACGATGCAGGTTTCAAATATGAAATAAAAGCGCGCGTAAAAAGCGCTTATTCCATCTATAAGAAGATGGAGACCAAGAAAATTCCCTTTGAGGAAATCTACGATGTTTATGCCGTCAGAGTTATTTTTGAAAACGACGACGATGCCCTGGAAAAGATTAAATGCTGGCAGATCTACACTTTCTTCACCGAGGGACACCGTCTTCATCCCGAGCGGCTCCGAGACTGGGTGAGTGTCCCGAAGGCCAATGGATATCGTGCTCTTCATCTGACGGCTATGGGCCCGGAGGGAAAATGGATCGAGGTGCAGATTCGATCGAGGAAAATGGACGAAATCGCTGAGTTGGGATATGCGGCTCATTGGAAATATAAGGATGGAGTGAGCGAAGACGAAACAGAGCTCGACACCTGGATGAATACGATAAAGGAGATTCTGGCACATCCTGAACCCAATGCTCTGGACTTCCTCGATACGATAAAGCTCAACCTTTTCTCTTCCGAGATTTATGTCTTCACGCCCAAAGGCGACCTTCTGACTCTTCCTTCAGGATCGACAGTGCTCGACATGGCTTTTGCAATACATTCCCAATTGGGATTGCATTGCATGGCCGGAAAGATTAGCCATAAGCTTGTGCCTCTTTCCCATCAGTTGCAGAGCGGGGACCAGGTGGAGATTATCACTTCCAATACCCAGAGTCCAACTCCTGCATGGATTGATTATTGCCATACGGCAAAAGCGAAATCAAGGATACGCACCTACCTTCGAAAGGCCGAAAATGTGGATATCCTCTCCCCGGAGGAACTCGATCAAATCGGGGCACCAGCGGGTGACAGAGAAGAGAAAAAATCGCTCGTAAGGAAATTGCTGCGCAATCCTTTCTCTTCTAAAAAGAAGAGGGGAGAAAGGAGGTCGGCCCCCATCGACCGTAAGAAAGTCTTTATGCTCTACCCTGACGACAAAGAACCAAACTATCATCTGGAATCCTGCTGCTCGCCTCTGCCGGGCGATGATGTGCTGGGATTTGTCAATGAAGATGAGGAGGTGGTGGTCCATAAGGTGAGCTGCCCTATTGCCATGCGTCTCAAAAGCGCCTATGGATCTCGTCTCGTCGTAACAAAATGGGGAGCCAGCTCTTCCAATTTTATGTCGACCATCGCTATCGATGGTCTCGACCGACATGGAATACTCGAAGAAATTGTAGACCTTGTGTCACACAAATTTGGAATCGATATTCGTTCTATGAATATATCCACCCGCCAGGAGGTGTTTCATTGCGATATGAGTTTCCATGTAGACACGGCAGAGACTGTAGACAATCTGTGTGAAAGTCTTTTGCATCTGAAGGGTATAAAATTTGCAAAACGCACAAGCTAATCTCGTCTCTCTATGACCCTGGCTCCTAAAAACTTATCTTGTGAATAAAAGATTGTGAAAAAGATATTTTCTAAACTGAATCTGTTGCGTTTCTCACTCGCTGTGGCTTCCATTGCGATTATTTTGCTCGTCTTGCCCCATGCCGACCATCAGGGTTTCACCTATGAGCAAAACCAACCATGGAAATATCCCCTGCTGACAGCCGAGTTTGATATTCCTATCTTACGCGACTCAACCTCTATGAGAGTGATGCGCGACAGTATCGACCGCACATTTGTGCCTTTCGTCAAAAGAGATCTGCAGGTGGAAAAGGAGAGTATAGAAAGATTTAACTCTATGTTGGGCTCCCAGACCACTCCTGATCAAAAGAGACTTCTCACAAATTTGCTTGTTCAAACTTATCAGGAGGGCGTATTGGATAATGCCGTGGCAGATTTCCTTCGCAACAACCATTCCTCGACTTTGAGATTGGTTTCGACCGAAAATAATACGCGAGAAATAATGGCCATTGACGCTTCTCCGATGCTTTCTCCGAGGGCCGCTTTCGTTTTCATTGATTCTGCCTACGATGCTCGGAAAAGCGCTACTATGCCCCCTCTAACCCAGGAGGTGGTTAGGGCTATTAATCTCAATATCAATCCAAATATTGTGGTGGATTCTCTGACTGATTCCAAATATCGCGACCAGGAATATCTCACAGTCAACGGAGCCTTAGGAGTGATCAAAACGGGACAGAGAATCGTAGACCGTGGTGAGATAGTGACACCTCAGATCTTCACCAATCTCAACACCTATATGGAAATGCTGGCCACCAGGAAGTCTGACCGGCATGACCATACATACTTTATCATAGGGCAAGGAATTTATATCGCCATTATCCTTTCGGTTCTGTATATTTATCTGGCTCTTTATCGTCCTGCCTTCTTTTCCGACATAAGGAAAATGACCTTTCTGATCACCTTCATCACACTCTTCACTATCTTCTCAATCTTCATGTTTGAAAACGTCGTGCAAGGTCTTTATGTGGTGCCTTTTGCTGCTGTCCCAGTGATAGTGCTTGTATTTTTCGATTCCAGGACAGCCATCTTTTCTCTTATCACCACCGTCTTTCTTGCTGCCCTTGTGGCGACTTATCCGCTTCAATTTCTTTTTATGGAATTGATCACCGGGCTTGTGGCTACCTTCAGCATCTGGCAACTCGACCGACGTTCCCAGCTTCTGAGGACCGCGTTGCTTTCCTTAGTCAGCTATGCTTTCACCTATTTCACCATGCTTCTCATAATGGGAGGCAACCTCTCCCAGTTCTCTTGGAGAGTTTTGGTGATGTTTCTGATAAATGCCGTGATTCTTTCATTCGCTTATGTGCTCATATTGGTGATTGAAAAGATTTTCGGTTTCACATCGGCTGTGACTCTCGTGGAGTTGAGCGATATCAACAGTCCGCTTTTGCGGAGGCTGGCCGAAGAGGCTCCCGGCACATTCCAACACTCCATCCAGGTATCGACAATCGCTTCGGAGGCTGCTCGTGCAATTGGCGCCAATACAACACTTGTCAGGACCGGAGCCCTTTATCATGATATCGGAAAACTCTCCAGCCCTATATTTTTCACAGAAAACCAACACGGCATCAATCCTCATGCAGGGCTCGACCCGGTCACCAGTGCAAAGAAAATAGTTTCCCATGTCACAGAAGGAGCCAATCTGGCAAACAAGCACAAGTTGCCGCCATTGGTGAAATCTTTCATCATGGAACATCATGGGAAAGGAATGGCTAAATATTTCTACACAACAGCTGTCAACAACAATCCCGACAAGGTGATCGACAAAGCCGATTTCTCTTATCCCGGGCCCAACCCACAAAGCGTCGAGACTTCTATTCTTATGATGGCCGATGCGGTAGAGGCTGCATCGAGATCCCTCTCGGATTACTCACCGGAATCTATTGATAAGTTGGTTGAAAACATTATCAACGGCCAGATTGCCGACGGAATGTTTCGTGAATCACCAATATCCTTCCAAGATGTTGAAATTATCAAAAAGATTTTCAAACAGCGTCTGGCCACAATCTACCATACACGAGTGCGCTATCCCGAAATGAAGAAAGACACTGCCACAGCCCTGAATCTCGAAAACAAACAATAGGGGGTCTTTTCAGTCAATTTTTCAGAGGTCTCCATTAAACCTCAAACCCTTTTTGTGAGTCTATTAAAAATATACTAAACTTTTCATGAGCTTTATAAAAAAATTAATATATGCCTGTCTTACAGTTTCAATAGCCGTCTCGGCTCTTGCAACTATTGCTCAAGACAACTCTGCTGCCACCAATAAAAGAAAAATCACTGTAGAAAAACCTGATCTTCAGGATATCAAAGAGAAGACCCTCGACCCGAAGAGCCCATTCTATTTCCCTAAACTTATGGCGAAATACAATCGTAACGACACAGTGATGACCAACGAGGAATACCGGTATTTCTATCTTGGATACATGTTTCAGGAAGACTATGACCCCTATAGGACATCACCTTATTCGGGGGTGACAGATGATCTGCGCCTGAAATCGACTCACACAAAAGAAGAGATAGACACCATAAGAAAATATGCTGAACTGTCGCTAAGAGACAATCCTTTCGACCTGCGCCAGATGTCTTTTCTTGTCTATGTATTGAAGGAGAAACGCAAAGATATGAGTGCCAAAATTTGGGAATACCGACTGGAACATCTTTTGGGGGCCATAAAAAGTACGGGAACGGGTGAAGACATTGAAAATGCCTGGTTTGTGATCTATCCGGTGCATGAATACGACCTCATCAGGCTTCTGGGATATGAAGCCACCGACGCTCGATTTATCGAACCGGGTTTCGATTACCTGTCGGTCAAACCGGATGATGAAACACAAAGGCGGCTTCGTGATAAAACCGCCCAAGGGTTTTATTTCAATGTGGAAGTCCCGACTTCCCAGTATATCATGAAGCATCCTGAACTATAAAGTTCATTATCCGGATTGCTCCTCAGCAGTTGCAGCCTTCACCACATTCTCCTGATGAGCAGCCGCCTGAACCGCAGCCTCCACAACATCCTCCCTGGGGAAGGTCGTCGGGAGTGGCATCTCTGACTTCAACGATTTCACCTTCATATCTGACAGTCAGTCCGGCGAAGGGATGGTTGAAGTCCATTTTGATTTTATCCCCTATTTCGGTGACTGTGCCAGTGACTCTCAAATTGTCTGCAGTCAGCATTGGAAGCATAGCTCCCACCTTCACTTCGTCGGCTAATTTGCCGTCGCGCATGAATATTTCCTTGTCGAGAGTCATAATCAGGTCGTCGTTCTTGTCGCCGAAAGCGGCAACAGGAGGCAATGTCACTTCAAAACGGTCGCCTTTGCCAAGACCTTCCATGGCTGTGAGTAGACCCGGCACTATACCGGGAGTCACTCCAAACACCATCTCATCTGGAGCATCTTTGGGCGTTTCAAATAAAAGACTGCCATCAGCATCGTTATATAGTTTGTAGGAATATTCCACAAATTTACCCGGTCCAACTTTTTCTCTTGTATCTTCCATAATATTGTTGGTTTTAATTTTTTGTAAATCTTTGGGGAGGAAATTTTTGAAGTCTCCTAATAGAAAAACATAAAAAGGCTGTAATTGTTTAGAAGTGCCTAGTGCCAAGTGCTGAGTGCCGAGTGCTGGTAGGTGTGTGCCGAGGGCAGAGTCCGAGTGCGGAGAGGTGAAGAAGGAATGGGGGCCCAGCCTTAGAGGTCGTGAGTGAGGAGAATCGGAGGGTAGTTATGTTTAGATTTAATTTTTAGAAACTTTTTATTATCGAAAAATTTGTGGAAGAAAGGAAAAGTTTCTAATTTTGCACTTGCGAGGCGCGAGCGCCCAACGAGCCCTGATGGCGGAATTGGTAGACGCGTTGGTCTCAAACACCAATGGGGTTAAAC
>JAFLTU010000058.1:0-5643 GCA_022509125.1 Muribaculaceae bacterium
CCCGCGACCCACAGCTTAGAAGGCTGTTGCTCTATCCAGCTGAGCTACCAGTCCGATCCATTTTTGTAGGATCTTGAAAGGAGAGGCCGAGGCCTGGCGCCTTTCAAGACTACAAAATTAATAAAGTTTTTGGAAACTGAAAAATCTTTTTGAGTGCATAGTGCATAGTGCTCTACGCGCTCGCTTCGGCACGGAGGGGTCGGCTGCGTTTATTAAGGGCCTCTTCGAGAGTCCGGAGGGCTGCGTCGGCTATGGGGGCATAGTCGGAGGTTTCGCCCCGGGCCGTGATTGCAAACCAGTCGGCCACAGCCGTGGCGACGATAAACTGATGGGCAGCCTCGCCGATTGTCTTTGAGACACTGTCGTTGAAATTGGAGGGCATCTTGAGCGTGAGTTGGAGGTCTTCGCCGGCTTCCACGGAGGCGTTATCGGAATTTGAATCGCCATCGGAGAGGTATTCCGAGAGTCGGTTTCGCAGAATCGCGCATGCCATGGTGACACTCCTTAAAATCTGGGCTGCGTTTTCGTCATCGTCGTTGGCCTGCATGTTGGCTATGTGGCCGTGGTCGCTCTTTTCATCTTTAAGCGATCGGCCGGTGAGATAGGTCTTGTTCTGGATATCGTAGACAATCTCCGAGAGGGAGAGGGTGAGTTTGATTGTACGCTTCATTTGGTTTTTTGGTTTACGGTTTGCGGTTTGAGTTGCACCTCTCCGAGGCGCTAGGATGGGGGAGGGTTACTATCCCCAGGCTGCGCAAGCCTCTCCGAGGCCGCTTGCCTGGGGTTGCGACAACTTGGGCCTCTCCGAGGCGAGCTTGGTTTACGGTTTTTTATCGTTTTTCGTTAATCGTTTCTCGTTGATCGATTTTTCAATAGTTCTTAACAGCTTAAAACTATTTTCAAAACTGTGCACTATGCTCTATGCTCTATGCACTCAGCTTGGCACTCGGCACTTGGCACTTGGCACTCGGCACTATTCAAAAAACTATTCTCTATTCACTATTCACTATTCTCTATGCACTTAGCTCGGCACTTTCCTTACGGGTTTCTTTCTGTGGCAGAGTTTAGAGACGGCCCTCTCTGTGGCTGAGTCGGCTTGTCGGTGGAAGTCCCGGGCCTTGTCAGGGAGGGTTATGTCACACCATCTGGCAGTCACTTTAGCCCATATAGACTCGAAAATATCGAGGGTCAAGGAAGGAGTCATGGCGTCGTCGTAAGCCCCGCTGGTTTCGAGGGTAACCCTCAATGCATCTTCTGTCAAAGAATAAGCGGCTATAAAGCCTCTAAGGTTGTCGGCCAAAGATCCGCAAGCCTCCCTCCAATAACGCAGGAGTAGAGGAGAGTCGCGACCTATGGTGGCCACACGCTCGAAGGTTTTGAGGCCACCCTCAGTTTTGTTGCCGGCATAGGCGGTCTGGAGGGCAACAGAGGCTAAAACCTCCTTGAGGGATATTGAGATTTGAATTTGCTTCATTTTATTTTTGCATTGTTTAAAATTTTGATTATATTTGCTGATTAAATAACGATTCCTATAAGATTTATTAATTAAAAACCTGAAAAATATGGGCACAGTTAAAGAAAGGCTACAGCAATTCTTAAAGGCCGAAGGAGTTAGCGGCAGTGAATTTTCCCGCAAGATGGGTCTCTCGCCGGCCTATCTGGCCTCCATGCGCAAGTCGATGCCGGAAGAGAAGGTGGAGCGGCTCATGGAGATTTTTCCCCAGCTCAACCGCGACTGGCTCTTATATGGAGAGGGGGAGATGTATCGTCAGGAACTGGTAGACAAGGGTCTCGAGCCCTATAAATTCCATCAGCACCTGGTGCCTTTGGTTCCAACTCAGGCCTCTGCCGGGGCGCTCTCGTTGTATGCCGAGGGAGTCAGTCCGGAAGATTGCCGAAGGGTCTATTCTCCTGAGCGGGGAGCCTCAATTGCCATTGAGGTGAAGGGCGACAGCATGGAGCCTAACATTCACGACGGCACAATGCTCTTTTTGCAGAAAATCAACGACAAGGCCTTTATCCCCTGGGGGAGTCCGCTCGTGCTTGACACGGAAAACGGGTCGGTCGTGAAGATGATTTTCCCCTCCCCGAAGGGCGACGATTTTCTTGAGGCCCGGAGCTATAACAAAGACTATCCCCCTTATCAGATTCCGGTGGAGAGCATCATCGGAATCTATCGCATCATCTGCATGGTGAGCAAGGGGTTCACGTTCTGATTTTCTCGGACAAGGCCTCCAGGAGAGGGGCATAGAGCGAGTCGGGCACTTCCAGGATTCCCTCTTTGTCGGCCTTTTCGAAAATTAGAGAAGCAAGGAGTGAGGGTGAGAGAATTCTCACCCGATTTTCTATTCCCGGGAAGGGACTCTCCTCCGGCTGGCAGTCCGGAAGGAGAGGTTCCCCGAGGATAGTGGCGACTTCAATGGCGAGTTGCTTGAAGGTTGAGATCATTGCCCATTGTAATTTTTAAGAGTTTCCGGTCGGGAGGGGATCAGGAAGATCTTGCCGGTGGAGAAATGTTCGGAAGCTTCGATCATCTTTTGGATTGCCGGACTTTCAGTGGAATATTTCGCCGGGATGACACCGTTGGTGCCCATTGATCCGCCGGAGAAATAGATTTTCACGATGGCGCCTCCGACGTTTAGGGCGAGCTTCCATTCCAGAAGCCCTCTTGCCCCATAGGTTTTTTTGATTGGTTTTTCCATTTTGCTAAATTTTTTAATTGCGATGAAATCGATGAAATCGATGAAACTCGATGAAACTCGATTCAACTCTATTAAAGGCGACAATTGCCATTAATTGAATTCCCCTTTGAGTTTCGACCAGATTGCGTCGCTTCCGGAGCCCTTGCAAGTCCAGAGCTGTCCTTGTTTGGCGGTTTGGGCTATTTCCGGGCAGTCCACTGTCAGATAAAGGATCATTCCGTCTACTATGTCGGCCTCTTCGGGGAGAGTGGGTTTGTCCCAGAGGCGGATTATGTTGCTGTCGCTTTCGATGGGACGCCCCTCGCCGTTGATCCAGAGATGGCATGTGCCCTTCAGAGCCAGTGCGTCCCAAATCAGGATGCCGTTGCGTGTTGCCTCCTCGCCCTCCACTCTGTCTTTGAAGGCATGCTCTTCGCTATAGACGTAGTGGACAAGGCGGTTTTCGCCGATCATAGCTCCGGAATTGCTCCATCCGAGGCGGTCGAGAGTGGGTTCGCGCTTGATTTCAATGTCGCCGAAGACGGTGTGGAAATTAGTGACGAGCCATCCGGCCGAATTGGTCTTTGTGGAGATATGAATCTCAGGATGTTTCGAATAGTCGATCTTTTGGATAGCTTCCAAGAGATTTTTCCCGGCAAGGAGAAGGGCGCTTTTAGGCACGTCTTCACCGGTGAAGAACATCTTTGCGAGAGCGATAATCTTATCGACGGTCCAGGAACCGGGTTCCTCCACTTCACGTTTGAACTGCCAGCGGAGGCCTTCGGTGGTGTAAACGTATTGCATGCCCATTTTAGGGACGTTTACCTTGAACTTGCCCGCGCGGCTTGCCCAGAGAGTGCGGTTGCCTCTCACCTTGAAGTTGGCGATGGCCTGTTCGGCGATGACGGCATGGGAAAATGGGAGCCTTTTCTTCTGACTCTCGAAATAATCGCTGACCACTTGGTTCATGCCTCTCTTTTGGAGGAAGATGCGTGTGGGCTGGGGGAGGATCAGGTCGGGGTCTACCTCCTTCTGCGTTTCATAAAGAGAATTGGCCAGGATGACTATTCTGGAATTGGCCGGGATCGATGGCACGAGGCAATACTCATCTTCGGGGGTGTTTTTGGGTCCGTTGACAGCTCTTACAACCGGGTAACCGTCGGAGGGATTCTGCCCGGTGACGAAAAGCATCAGGTCGCGGCCCGGGGTGATGTTCTTGCCTTCGGCGTCATACCCGTCAACGTTTTTGACCAGGAGAGTGGTGTGGGGTCGCAACACATTGCAGTCAGCCTCGGCGAGGGGGAGGGGAGCGAAGGCCATCTGGCGGCCGCCACATTTTTCGGTGGTGAAGACACAAGATTTGGGTTCGTCGATCATATAGTGGTCCACCTCCGGGGAGTTTACACTGACTCTTTTCGCGCGGAGCATTAGATTCATCAGAGGGGTGTCTTCGGCATTGAAGCTCAGGAGTTCGTTGTCAACATCGGTGTCGATGAAGTTTCCGGCGGTGATGCCACCGGAGGCGTCAGCTGCCGCGCTCACTGTAGCCGGTTGTCCGGGCAGATGGTCGGCGATTCCGGCAGTGCCGGTGGTGAGATCGGGGGATCCTGTTACGATTTTTACGCTTTCGCTTTCGTCTGATTGGTTTGTGTACATTGGGATTACTGTGTTACGTTAATCGTTTTTCGTTATTCGTTAATCGTTTTTAATGTGTGCATAGAGCACGGAGCACTCGGCACTTGGCACTCGGCACTTGGCGCTCTGCACTATTTTCAAAACTGTGCTCTATGCACCATGCTCTATGCACTCAGCTTGGCACTTGGCACTCGGCCCTCAGCTCAAGCTTCGCGGGCGAGGGAGAAGATGTCGTCGAGCGAACCCTGGCGGGGCGAACGGCCATTGAGCCTTGGGATTTCATCGTCGGTTGTCGGAAAGAATGTTTCCTCGATTTTGGTGTTTCTCCCGGCAATCACTCCCTGTTGGAAGGCGTTTCTGAGTTCTTGCTCAAATTGTTCTCGTTGCTCTCGTTCCTGTTGCTCTCGTTCCTGTTGGGATTCGAGCTGGGTCCCGGATTGGGGATTGGAGTTTGTGGATTGTTGTTCCTGAGCATCTCCATCAGCTTCCCTATCAAGGGAATTATCCAACTGAGGATTTCCAGGATCTTGGTGATCTTTTGTTTCATTGGTTTGAGGTTTTTGAATTGGTTTAACTTTAGGCCGAGGGTTTTCTACCACCGGAGGCCTTTCTCTGTCGGAGCGTCTGGCCGCGAAGATTTCACGGATGAGATTCGATAGGGTTTTCATTTCAGTTTTCGGGTTTTTCATTAATTGCTTTCAGCGGTGCAAAATTATCTTTTGATTTAGCAACGTCAATGTTATTCTGAGATAGAATAAGCAAAATTTAAAATATGCTTTAAAACATATAGCAAAAATTTGGAATTAATTTAGCAAAGTTATAGTTTTGCATCCGAAAAAATCAAAAGTAATGAGAAAGAAGAATTCCAAAATTGAATTTGGCGATCAAAGAAGCCAGGCCTTACTGAAAAATTTCCGGGCCTCCTTAGCGGCCCAGAATCAGATTTCCCTTAATCGGGCCTTTAAGGATGCTGCCGACTCACCGGCACCACGTTTCTGGGTTTCAGAAGCTCGAGCCACGAGGATTATCACCTTATTATTACAAGGTGTGGACCTTACAGAGAGTATGTATCCCAAGAAAAGAGAGATGTATCGGGAAATATTTCAACGGGTCAAAAAAGAGATGCACCTCCATCCCGATATCCCCGTGGGCGACATAGTTTTCGAAGTGGTCAACAGTCCGGCTCCATCCTCCTTCATGAGCAGCAAGACGGCCCAGCGGCTTATCCTCGAAGCGAAAAAGGTGGCAAGATGAGTGCATAGAGAATAGTGCATAGAGAATAGTGCACAGAGCATAGTGTATAGAGAATAGTGCACAGAGCATAGTG
>JAFLTU010000058.1:5743-9987 GCA_022509125.1 Muribaculaceae bacterium
ATAGAGAATAGTGCACAGAGCATAGTGTATAGAGAATAGTGCACAGAGCATAGTGCACAGAGCACAGTTTTGAAAATAGTTTTTAAACAGTAGTAACCATTCCAAGCTATGCGCTGTGCACCGTGCTCCATGCACTCTTAAAAAACGATTAACGAATTACGATTAACGACGAACGAATCCCCTGCACCGTGCTCTATGCACTTATTAAAAACGATCAACGAGAAACGATTAACGACAAACGATCACTCCACAAAACTATGAAACTATTAAAGAAAGCATTGCTATATGATATAGCCAACATGGCCTACCTCATCGCCGACACCGGCAACGACGCCTCGCATTCTCTCCATCGGGTCAGAGATATCTGCCAGGAGGGTAACATCGACAGAGTTTCCCGTGTCCTGGGAATTGCTTACTCCAATCTTTTGGATGTTTTGAGGCCAATACTCATTTCCCTTCCCATCGATGAAAACCGCGACCACTCCAAAACGCCCCACGATTACCTATTCCTTTTTCGCAGGGATCATTGCCATGGCTATAGACTCACTCCGGAGGTAAAACTTAAAATAAAGGAGACAACTCATGAATACATGGTCTGCTTAGTCTTGGCCGACTGGCTAGACGTCACCTTCCCGGAGGCTGCCGATGTTTGGCGATTTCGTTTCGAGCAAGCCCTCGAATCTCTCCAAATCCTTGTGGCCTCCGTGGCTGAAGTTTCCTCGGCCTCTTTCAAAAGAAAAATATTCCCCTTCTGAACATGGATCCTGAGGAAATTTTACAAGAGAATTCACGCAGGATAACCCGCCTCAAGGCTCCCTACGATCCTTTGGCGGGGAGCGAACCCGGAAAAATCGACCTTGCCCGATGTCACGAAGATTTCGCTTATTGGGCTGCCACCTGTTGCTATATAAAAAACAAGAAGGGAGGTGACGACATACTCTTCCGCCTCAATTATCCCCAGCGGAAGATGGTGGGTCTGCTCGAAGGGATGCGCCGAGAGGGGAAACCTATCAGGCTGATCCTTCTAAAAGCCCGGCAATGGGGAGGGTCAACTTGTGCTCAGTTATACATGGCATGGCTTCAGCTGATGCATAAGAGGGGACTCAACTCTCTGATAATCGCCCATCAACATTCAGCCACAGCCGAAATCCGCGATATGTTTATGAGAATGATCGAGTCATACCCGGAAGAGGCGATGGGGGAGTGCCGAGTGCCAAGTGCCGAGAACCGAATGCCGAAAAACGTGAATTGCATAAAGAGGAGAGTTGAGAATTCCGGGCCCGGCGCCTTTCGAGTGGTCGAGGGCAATTTCAAGGTGAAGGTGGGTTCTGCCGAGCGGCCTGATTCATGCCGCGGAGGCGATTACAGCTTGGTGCATTGTTCGGAAGTGGCGCTTTGGAAGAAGACCCGCCTCAAGACTCCCGAAGATCAGATGAGGGCGGCCTGTTCGGGAGTGTTGCTTCAGCCGCTCACTTTGATAGTGATGGAGTCGACTGCCAACGGCACAGGCAATTTCTTCTACGACGAATATCAGGCAGCCCTTTCGGGCAAGAGCCAGTTTATGCCCCTCTTCATTCCCTGGTTTGAAATCGAACAATACACTTGCGACTTCGAGTCGGAGGATAGTCGCCGTCAATTTGCTCAAAGCCTGATTGAAGGGAAAGAGAGCGGGGAGGCCAAGAACGGAAGGGAACAACCGGGCAGCTACCTATGGTGGCTATGGCAGCAGGGAGCCACTCTGGAGGGTATCAACTGGTATATCGCCGAGCGGGCCAAATATTCCGACCATGGACAGATGGCTTCCGAATACCCCTCCGACGATGTCGAGGCCTTTGTGCATTCCGGAGCCAGGGTCTTCGATAAATATAAGGTGGAGGCCCTGCGTCCAGGGTGCAAAGAGATAGCAGCTAAAATAGGGGAGGTTTGCGGCGATGCTCCCTCCGGATCCGGTTCGCTTGAAAATCTGAGGTTTGTGACCGACTCTCAGGGATTGCTCAAGGTTTGGCGTCTTCCGGAAGAAGAATCAGAGACACGAGTTAACAACCGTTACCTCACGGTGGTAGACATCGGAGGGCGTTCCTCGAAGGCCGACTGGTCGGTGGTCTGTGTGTTCGACCGCCTTCCCGCCGGGACAGGAGCGGTGCCGGAAGTTGTGGCTCAATGGCGGGGTCATACCGACTTCGATCTCCTGGCCTGGAATGCAGCCCGAATCGCCAAATTTTATGACAATTCCCTCCTTGTCATCGAGAGCAACACCCTTGAGACCCACGACCGGGAGCGAAGTGTTGAGGGTGATCAGTCAAACTATCTGCTCAACAGGTTGCGTGAATCTTATGATAACCTATATGCCCGAAGGGGGCGCCCGGAAGACATCCGCGAGGGGAGGCCCGTGAAATATGGATTCCACACTAATGTAGCCACAAAGCCACTGATTATCACCAATCTCGTGCAGGTGGTCAGAGAGGGATTGTATGTGGAACGCGACGAGGATTGTCTCTCCGAATACCTCACCTACGAGCAGCGTCAGGATGGCAGCTATGCGGCTCTGAGCGGAAAGCACGACGACCTTTTGATGACGAGGGCCATCGGCCTCCATATCTCTTTAAACGAGATGGACCCTCCGAGAAGAGTGCTCAAAACTCAGGACCAAGGCAGCTACTATCCTTCTTCACGCGGATCGTATGCAGTGTTTTGAAAAGTGCCGAGTGCCAAGTGCCAAGTGCCGAGTGCCAAGTGCTGAGTGCCGAGTGCCAAGTGCCGAGAGCCGAGAGCCGAGAGCCGAAACCGAGTACCGTAAACCCTAAACCCTAAACTATAAACCATAAACCATAAACCGTAAACCCTAAACTCTAAACCCTAAACCTTCCAAATGATTACAGACGAAATAAAAGATTGTCGTGCCCGACTGGCCGACTTCCGTAAGAAACGCATTCGTTGCCTCGACTACACCTTCGGGCGTCAATGGAACGACCTCATTGAGGTGGACGGTCGACGCATTTCCGAATACGAATATATACTGAGGGAGGGGAATGTGCCTCTCCAAAACAATCTAATCCGCCGTATCGTGAGAAATGTTCTTGGAGTGTTCCGTAGAGATCTTCCCGAGACGATGAAGAAATTTTACAGCGGACCTCTCAGCGATATCGACCGGGAAAATTCCCTTGATGAACTCTTCACCCGTGTGATGGAGGAATTTCTTATTTCGGGGATGGCAGTGGTCAGGAAACGTCTCGGGGCTACCATAACCACCGAGATTGTTTCTCCCGACACCTTTTTCTTCAATGCCGACAGCAATGACTTTCGAGGACGCGACCTCTCGATGGTGGGGCAGCTTCATTCGGTAGACTTCACCACATGGTGCAGGGCATTCGTAAAGACTCGCGCCGACTATAAAGCGGCCCTCGGGCTTTTTGGCGACACTCGGCGACATATCGGCGTCACGGAAGTGTGGCGCAAAGAACTCCGACCGCGCTATCTTGTCCACGATAGCTCCACAGGGAGCCTGATAAAATTGGATGATCCTCAAGCCCCCGGTTCTCTCCGTTGCTCCGCCGGATCTCGGCAGTGGGCTCCCGGTTCCCGGCAGAAATGGAAACTGGAAGAGGTGTGGCGCTATTACTTTCTTACCGAGACCGGCAAGACCATTCTTTCGGGCGACTCTCCCTATCTGCATGGGGGTCATCCCTATGTGGTGAAATGTTATCCCTTCCTCGACGGCGAGATACAGTCGCTGGTGGCCGATCTTATCGACCAGCAACGATATGCCAACAGGCTTATCTCGCTCTACGACTGGGTGATCCGAGCCTCAGCAAAGGGTGTGCTGTTAATTCCCGAAGGGGCGGTAGATCCCTCCGATATCCGCTGCGTAGCCGACCAATGGAGCCGTTTCAACGGAGTCATAGTGTATAAAAACAGGGCAGGTAACCCTGAACCGAAACAAATCAATGGTAACACCTCCAACCTGGGCATCTCCGAATTGCTTGAGATACAGTTGAAGATGATGGAGGATGTCTCGGGAGTCAACGGGATCCTCCAGGGCAACACCGGAGGGGGCAACGTCAGCGGCACGCTCTATCAGAGTCAGACCACCAATGCTTTATATTCCCTTGCCGATATCCTAGACTCCTTCAAGGCCTTTATCCGAGATAATGCCGCTATGGATGCGCTCCTTCTGAGGCAACATAATAGCAAATCAATCGATTGTAGATAGTATGTTTGTGGTGCAAATTTGACGACACAAAAAA
>JAFLTU010000059.1 GCA_022509125.1 Muribaculaceae bacterium
GCCTGGGGTTGCGACTACTTAAGCCTCTCCGAGGCCAATTTGGGTTTATGGTTTAGAGTTGAGGGTTTACGGTTTACGGTTTTCGGTTTACTGTTTATCTTCTCCAATATCGGTGCAAGTGTTACCCTCCTTGCCGTTAATGGAGAAATAGTAACTTCACGATAAACGAGTAACGATAAACGATAAACGATTAACGAACTTTAACAACTTTTTGTTAAAATTGCGGTTTGCTTTGTAGGCTTATAAAAATAATTTATCTTTGCAAAAATGAAAAACACGCTCAAGAGCCCTACCTCCTAAAGAATCAAATTAAATTTCCATATACATTTCAACTAAACACCAGATTATGAAGAGATTGTTTCTCGTGGCCCTGGTATTATTGGGCATGGTCGGGATTGCTTTCGCACAGCAAAAGACCATGACATGCCGGGGTTTAGTGATAGATGAACTTGGGGAACCGGTTGTGGGTGCCACAGTGCAAGCGAAGGGAACATCCACCGGGATTCCGACAGACATTGATGGCAAGTTTGCCTTGAAAGTGCCTGCCACAACTAAGGAAATACAAATCAGCTATATCGGCTATAAAACTCTTACCTTAAAGGCCGAGCCGGAAATGGGTGAAATTAAGCTCACTCCCGACTCGAAAATGCTTCAGGACGTGGTTGTGACTTCTTCGATTGCGAAGACACGCGAAACCCCTGTAGCCATTTCTGAAATCACAGCCCAGGAAATCGAAGTTAAACTTGGCGATAAAGAATTGCCGGAACTTTTGAACACAACACCGGGCGTATGGGCTACTCCTGAAGGTGGTGGCCACGGCGACGCAAAAATCAATATGCGTGGTTTCAAAGCTCCTAATGTTGCGGTGCTTATCAATGGTATACCGATGAACGATATGGAGTGGGGAGGTATTTACTGGTCGAATTTCGGTCATCTTCCTAACGTTACATCAAACGTGCAGACCCAACGTGGTTTGGGAGCCGCAATTATTTCAACACCGTCAATCGGTGGCACAATCGCCTATACAACCAAAGGTCTTGACGCAAAAAAAGGGGGATCTCTTTGGTATGGCACCGGAAATGATGGCCTCAACAACATTGGTCTTACTCTTTCCACTGGACTGATGAAGAGTGGTTGGGCTGTGACCATTATGGGGGGCCGCAGATGGGCCAACGGATATATTCAGGGCACTCAGTATGACGAATGGAGCTGGTTTGTCAATGTCACCAAGAAACTTGGAGATAAGAACCAGATAGCCTTGACAGCTTTCGGAGCTCCTCAATGGCATAACCAACGTAACAGCGCCAACCTAACAATTCAGGAATGGCAGAATGTCAGGAACTTCATGGGCGATGAGGCTCCTTATCGTTATAACCCAATCTTCGGTTACGACAACGAGGGCCAGCAACGAACATCCGCCAGAAACAAGTTCCATAAGCCCATCATTTCGTTGAATCATATCTGGCAAATCAACGAATATTCATCTTTATCAACGGCCCTCTATACATCTTTAGCATCTGGTTACGGATATTCAGGTCAGGGCCGTTCGATGGATCCATCCAAACCTACGAGCTCAACGACATGGCGGTCTAACTGGTATGCCACCAACGGACGCGGCCAATTATATTGGGACTATAACGGACTTGAAATGAGACGTCCTGACGGAACTTTCAACTATGGAGCCATCCAAAATATGAATGAGGCTTCCACTACAGGTTCGAATATGGTTATGGCCGCAAGCCACAACGACCATCAATGGTATGGTCTTATTTCTACCTATAAGAATGAAGTGATGCCCAATCGTCTGACAATTACAGCCGGTATCGATATGAGGTATTATATTGGTCACCATTATAACACCATTATCGACCTATATAGCGGTAAATATTATATCGACGACAATAGTCGTGGCAATGTAAGGGCAGAAAACAATTACCTTGGAGGAGACCAGGCTTGGGTGAATGAAAAATTAGGTGTGGGCGATATCGTTTATCGAAACTATTACGGTTACGCCAACCAGGAGGGTGTCTACGGCCAGGCAGAGGGCAAATATCTCGACGGACGCATCACAACCATTTTGGCAGGCTCATTCAATGTGACGACTTATCAGCGTCGCGATAAGTTCTATTATGACGCAGAGCATGCATGGTCGGTTAAGAAATCATATATCGGTGGTACGATTAAGGGTGGTATAAATTGGAATATCGACCGTTACAACAATATTTTCGCCAATGGCGGTTATATTTCCAAGGCTCCTTTCTTCTCCAACGGAGTATTCATTTCCTCCGACGTCAGCAATCAGGTAAACCCCAAATCGTTCAACGAAAAAATCGGTTCAGCGGAAGTTGGCTACAGTTTCCATTCTCCGAAATTTACGATGACCCTCAATGGGTATTACACCATGTGGCTTGACCAGACAAACAATTCGACACAGCGCACAGTAACCAACTATCAAACAGGTGAACGTTATGTTGTCAATCTGGAAAATGTAGCTGCAAAACACATGGGTATAGAATTGAATTTCACCTATCTGCCCACCAACTGGCTTGAAATTAATGGTATGTTCTCCTGGGGTGACTGGAGATGGGCCAACAATGTGGTTGGTTACTACTACAATCTCCAGGGTCAGCCCATTTCGGATGATAAGGGAACCTTGGCTTCATCTCTGTTCGGCCCTGACCATATGTGGGTGAGAGTAGAACAGAAAAATGTGCCCATTGGCGACTCAGCCCAATCCACGGGGATGCTTGGAGCAAACTTCAGGCCGTTCAAAGGCTTCCGTATCGGTGCCGACTGGCTGATCAATTTCCGCCATTATTCAGACTATTCGCTTTCATTGAGTTCAAACTACAATCGCACAATCACCGTGGCCGACCCCTGGTGTATACCTTTTGGAAACGAACTTAACCTATATGCAAGTTATAATTTCAAAATAGCAGGGTTGTATGCCACTGTCTATGGCAATGTAAATAATGTTCTCAACAATTATTACGTAAAGGATGCCAGGACTCCTTACAATGAAGTGGGCACATCAAGCAATGCCTGGGGGTATTATTCCTTCGGAAGAACATTCACGGTTCGCTTAAAGATCAACTTCTAATCAAATTTCAAGGGAATAAATTATGAAATCAATATATTCTAAATCGTTGGCAATAGTGGGTGTGGCCTTAACGATGGCCAGTTGCACCGACAATTCATGGAACGACTACTTTATCGACGATTTCGAGGGAGGACCCTCCTACACTGAGGCCGTGACTGTGGAGTATACGCTCACAAAAGATGACTACAACACAATAGGAAGCGCCCTCTATAAAATCGCGGAAACAGAAGAGGAGAAGGCGGCAGCCAACAGTATAAGAAACAATCTTTATTTCGATCAGTCGAGTCCTTATCCTATTGAAGTGGCTCTGCCGGTGCTTCTTGATGCATCAAACTCAAACTTCGAGATATATAACCAGGGTTCTAAAGTGCAGCTGAAGGTTGCGGTGGCTCAAGGAGTTCCCGAGGAGTTGACCGGAATATCAGCAGCCAAGCGTATGATTCTTGCTGAAGCTCCTACTGCAGCTAACATTCCCGGGCTTCTTAAGGAAAAATTTCCGGATGCAACCGAAGGACAGTATGCTATGGTCTCTTATCCAAGTGTCGCTACGATGTCACTTCCGGCCGCAACGCAAACCCGTGGTACCCGAGCCACCGAACTCACCTCAAACATCAAGAATCTGACGGAAGGTTCGACCCTCACGGCCACTGCCGTGGTGACCGCTCAGAGCGGCAGAGGAATTATTCTCACCGACAATGCCGGCTCTATCTTCTATTACGACAATAACATTGACCTTAATACCTATAAAATCGGAACCGTAGTCAATGTCTCCGGAACCGTGCAGGTGTATGGAGGGTTCCAGCTGACAAGCTCGGCTAGCCTATCAGTCGTGGGGCAAGAATCCTATACATATCCAACCCCGACAGCTTATACCTCAGCAATGGTTAGCGCTGCGATCACTGCTAACACTCCCAACACGGCCCAATATATCAGTATTGAAGGTCAGTTAAGCAAGAGTGGCAACTATTACAACATCAATATTCCCGGAGTAGACAATGGTCAAGGGAGTCTTTACACTCCAACCGAAGCCCTCCAGGGATTGTTGGTAGACGGGGAAAGCTACACATTTACAGGCTATTTCACCGGTATAACCTCAGGCAAATATTTCTATATGGTGTTGACTGCCGTTGACGGGTCAACAGGAAATGGCAGCGGCTCGGGATCGGGCAACGGCAATGGAGGAAATGGCGGTAACGAAGGCGGTTCCGGCAACGGTGGGACCACTACTCCTCCGGCAGATGATTATTGGACAGTTGCCGAAGCTCTCACTCAATTAAGCAACAGTTATGACGGTTATGCCACTGTGGGAGGATATATCACAGAAATCAAAGAACTCTCCACGAGTTATGGTAACGCCACCTATTATATTGGCGATACTGCCACATCCACAGAAACTCTTTATATTTATAGAGGCTATGGGCTTAACGGAGAGAAATTCACATCGGAAGATGAGATCAAGGTTGGAGATTTTGTGGTGGTGTATGGAAGTCTGACTATGTATGGAGGCACCACACCTGAAATGACTACGGGAAGCCAAATCCTGAGCATCAACGGTCAGGGAGGTTCGTCCGGCGGTTCCGGCAATGGTGGCGGTGGCAGCACATCCGGTTCTATCAACGAATCCACGGCTGTAAACCTCATCTATGTCTACAATGGCACAACATGGAGTGCTGCACCCGATGCTGTCACAGTCAATCCTTCGGCCTATTCACAAATGGGTATGAGCGTCAACAGTCTGTCAAAACCGGAGATTTATTTGCCTCTCTATATGAAGCAAGCATATCCTTATGCTTTACCCGACACGGAAATGTTTGTGGCTTATAATATCACTTCGACGGGATGCGCTTGTTCACTTCTGCTCTTCGACGGAGCCGAATGGACAGTCAACGATAACTATCTTGAAAACAAGGTGGCAGAATTTGTTAAGACAGCTAACGGATATGTGTTCCGTAAATATATTGGCGAGGAAGTCTATTTCCCGTTCAAAGGCGACAGAGTGCTTCTCAATTGCGGATATATCTTGGTGAGCGGCAATGTATGCGCCGGTCCTGTGCTCCCGACAAGCGGCTACTTCGCTTACATGTTGCCTTACGATATAGAATTCAATGAAGAGGATGGTTCCGTTGTGATCCCGAGCAGTGAATATACCTATACCTTCCTAAAGGAAGTGGAATATAACGGCAACATCATCCAGGCTCCGGAAGGCAAATTTGTGATCCAACAGAGCGACGGCAAGTTTATTTATTTAGGGAATCCCTCCTACTATAATTTCGGAGTGAGAGCCGACAATCCCTGGATTAATGATGGCACAACGATCTCGAACGCCTATCTATGGTCGGCCACAAAGAACGAAAATGGCCTTTGGACGATAGCCTGTGATTATCAGTACCAAGACACCGGCGACTGGTTCCACAAGGTGATCTATTATGCGGATTCTTATAAGAATTTCGCAAACTATACTGACGAACAGCTTAGCACTCATCCAGATGCGGTGTTGATTGAACTCTATATTGCTGAAGAGGATCTTCAGGAAAATAACCTTGACACTGCATCCGAGTGACCGAGCAATAACTAATTAAGAAAATTGAAGGAGGAGGTTCGATTCCGGAACCTCCCCCTTTTTCCCTTTTTTTCAAATTTTTTAATTAATTTTGCGTTAATAAGTAAGGCCTGTCAAGGCCAGATACACATTTTTATCCTTAAAATTTATGACACTTTTTTCTAAGAAAAAATTTATTGGTTCTTTCCTAAGTCTTCTACTCCTGTGTGGCACAGGAGCATTGACCTTAAATTCATGTGCCAAGGATGCCGACGAGCCGTATTGGCCTGATGATACCACTCAAATGGATCCCTCAGACACTGAGAATCCTGATGAGGAGAATAACGGCGACGACAATAGTGGCGACGATACCCCGGGAGATGACAATCCCGGCGACGAGACCCCGGGAGATGACAATACGGGCGACGACAATACCGGCGACGTTACGGGCGACGGGGATATTGACCCCAACTATGATCTGCCTGATGCATTCATGGGCGACTACGCCTACGGATATGTTGAGGTGCCCTCAGGAGTGGCCCAGCAGTATAAGGAATACACCAGTTATATTCTCTCTTTCAACAAAGACACGAAGACGCCGAACTATGTTTCGTGGGAACTCCTTTCCAGTGAATTGAACGGTTCAGCCAAGAGGGATGATTATGATTTCTGGCAGGATAAAGATCTTGAGGGATGTCCTACCAAAGATTATCAGTATAATACCTATAAATATCAGCGTGGCCACATGTGTCCTGCTGCGGACAATACCTGGAGCGCTGATGCCATGAGGGATTGTTTTTCAATGGCCAACATGGCTCCTCAATATGCATCGTTGAATGAAAAAATATGGGGAACCCTTGAAAACAATTGCCGCACATGGGCTCGAAAATTAGGATCTTTATGGATAATTTGCGGCCCGCTCTATGCTGATAGCGACGATAAGAGAATCGGAGCTTCGGGAGTGCTGGTGCCAAGTTCTTATTTCAAGGCTCTTCTATATTATGACGGCAAAGACTCAAAGGCTATCGGATTTATTTTCCGTAACGGGGCAAACAACGGCAATCTGTACGATGATTTCTCAATGAGCATCGACGACCTGGAGGAGCAAACAGGCTACGATTTCTTCCCGGCGCTTCCAGATGATATTGAAAATGCAGTGGAGGCAGAGCATGATCCTTCTTTCTGGATCAACAAACTTTAATTGGGATTCTCAATAATCTACCGCACAAAGCCTCATAATCTAGCTCAAAATGAAATCCTTCGGATTTAAACGTTTAGGGCTCTCAGGATTGCTAATCCTCTGTGGTTTGCCCGTCTTATCCCATAACGCTGTAAAACTAACCGACGAAGAGGCTAAGGAAACCATCTTCATGCTCGGAGACCATCCGAGAGTTGCCATGGAGGGAAGGAATGTTAATATTTCTTCAGACAAGGGAAATATTTCGTATGAGGTAGAGAATGTCCTAAGATTTGAATTTATAGACTATGACCCCACAGGAATAGGCAGCTTGACTGTCTATCCTGTGGTTTTTAATTTTATCGGGGGCACATTGGCTTTTGAGAATTTAACCCCCGGGAGCCCTGTTTTTCTGTTTGACGCCTCCGGGAAAACTCTGAGAGTGGAAAAGGCCGGTCCTGATGGAATCGCAGAATTGGGAACAGAGGGATTTCCTTCAGGAGTTTATTTGGTGAAGGTGGCTGATCAGGGATTTAAATTCTATAAAAGATGAGAAAATCATTATATGCTTTGATAGCTGCGGGGATGCTTGCAGGAAGCTCGATGCTTGTGGCCCGCACTGGTGTATTGGTGCATGAAAAGGATGGCACCACCACTTTCTTTCCCTCTGAAGACGTAGAAAGCGTAGAATTTGTCAATGATTATAATGACGAGACGGATCCCTCTGACACTCAACAGCCCGGGGGTGAAGGCTCAGGGGATATTGAAACACCAGGCTCAGGAGATGGTCAGGGTAATTCTGATTCATCCCAAGGGGGAGATAAGGAAGAGTCTGACACTAATGGAGGCAATGGCGCCGGACAACCCGGTAATGGAGGAGAGACAGGCGAAGATAACCCTCAAGACCCTTCGACACCCCCATCCTCTTCCGATAAAGATCCCGGTTCCGGTAAACCTGAAGATAAACCGGGAGACGCGGGAGAATCCGGAGAGAATAATGGAGGAAACCAGACTGATAAACCTAATCAAGGGGGTCAAAACGGAGACTCCAATTCCGGTGACCAAAACGGGGAAGATAATCAAGGGTCACAAATCCCCCCGGCTCAGGAAGATCCGGATGGAAGCCAGGACAATCAAGAGGGAAATAAGAACGAGGAACAGGGAGACACAGGCAACGGAAACACGGAAACAAAACCGGATGACGAGTCTCAAAAAGAGGCAGACGCTTTCTATCATTTCACAGACAATTCCATAAAATTAGATAGGACATATTTGCTTGTGGCTAATGGACTTTGTGCCGCTCCTGTTGATGTTGCCAATAGCTACGGCTATCTACCCTCGGCATCAGTGAAAATTTCAAATCAAAAAATAGAGGGAAACACTGGCAATGGTTTAACGTTTGTTTCCGGGTTTAACTCGAATGGACAGACTTATACGTTGAGCGGAGATAAATTCCTGATTAAGGACACCAATGGACGTTATTTGTATCTGAAGGGCACTTACAATTCGTTTAATCTCGCAACAGAACCAGAAATAAAGGCAGATGGCGATGTGGCTGATGAGTTTGTTTTCACGGCGTCGAAGTTGGCCGACGGCACATGGAAGATATCCAACATTCATGACGGCGAAACGAAGAGTATAGCCTTCTCATCGAAATATAATACTTTCGCAGCTTATACCTCTTTCAGCAACACGGACTATTATCCTTCACTTTATATATGGGGCACGGAAGATGAAGCCGGAGAAACAGCTGGAGGCTCCGGAGGATCTTCAGGAGGAGAATCATCCGGAGGTTCTCCCGATAATACTGTAGCGCCGGATAATTATAAATACCCGTTGACTTATGTGAAATTGCCGGAGGGAACTCCTCAACAAGTGAAGGACTACACTAGTTTCACAGTGAATTACAACAAATCGAACCATACTGCCAACTATGTTGCCTGGGAGCTTTTGGACTCGGAAACATCCGGGAGTGCCAACCGCAACAGCTATAAATATTGGGTTGACAACGACATAGAGGGATGTCTGTCTACTGATTTCGGTTATTCCTCTTATAATTATGAGAGAGGCCATATGTGTCCGGCAGCTGATAATAAGTGGAGCGGAGCGGCGATGAAGGATTGCATGGTGATGACCAACATGTGTCCCCAGCTTAGGGAATTGAATTCGGGCCTTTGGGGCACCTTGGAAGAAAAGGAACGCTCATGGGCAAACCGTGACGGAGCTATATGGATAATAGCAGGTCCGATATATGCTGTCTCTGACAATCTGTATGTGGGAGATGCACAAGCAAGAGTGGCGAGCTCTTATTTCAAAGCTTTTCTCTACACTGGAAGTAAACCTCGAGCCATAGCCTTTATTTTCCAAAACGGAAGCAACCCCGGGAATCTCTCAAATTATGCCGTGAGCATAGATGAATTGGAGAGACAGACAGGATACGATTTCTTTCCGGCGCTCGACGATTCCATAGAAGAGGCCATCGAGAGTGTCTGCGATTTCTCAGCCTGGAACTAAGACGATCATGAATTTGAAAATTTGATTATTTTTACTGTATTTTATTGAAAACAAATTTGGATATCGACAGATGAGAAATTTGGATGTTAATAATATAAAAATAGGTAAAACCTGAAGAATTGTTTGAAAATTTGGATGACTATTATATATAATAAGACTTGAGATAAAACTTGAATTGCTTGAAATTTGGATGACTATTATATAGATAATAAGACTTGAGATAAAATTTGAATTGTTTGAAATTTGGATGACTTTTAAATATAATAAGACTTGAGATAAAACTTGAATTGCTTGAAAATTTGGATGACCTAATATAAAAATTATAAGAATAAGGTAGAATTGAAGGCTGCTTGAAAAATTTGGAATAAAAAATAAAATAGAGTAAATTTGCGAGCGTAAACGAGTCTCCATAGTTCAATGGATAGAATATCGGATTCCGGTTCCGACGATTACGGTT
>JAFLTU010000006.1:0-23639 GCA_022509125.1 Muribaculaceae bacterium
GGAGGAGAAAAACTTATTGAAGAGGGGGCTTCTAACTTAATGAGGCTTCAAAATAAAATCATCGAGAAGAGTTCAGAAAAAAAACCCTCTTTTTTAATGGTATTAACCGCCACAAGTGAAACGTATGTAAGGGAAGATGGGGTGATCGTGGCTCCCATAACCTCCTTAAGACCATAATGAATCTCGGAGTTGGTAAACTGTATAAGGAATATGGGGATTAGGAATAGTAGGAGGGGGAGATAAGGAATGTGAACTTCTTGCGGAAGAAAAAGGAGAAAATTATATAGGCAACGGATAAATAGAAACTAAGGGAAAATACAAAATGGTTTTCTGAATGAACCCTAAAAAGCTTGGAAATACCGGTGATTATAAAGGGTTCAACAGCTATGGCAATATAGAGGGCGCAGAGCACCAGGGAAAGTCCGAAGATATTTTTTGAAGGGTCTTTCACGGCATAGCTCGTCTTGTCGTAGATCAGAGGCTGGAAAATCCCGAAGGCGAGCCCCGCCAATACACTCCCAACATACATGGCCCATTCGGCTCCTGAAAAGGAGATAAAGGCAATACCTCCTCCAAGCAAGCTTCCTAAAAGAGGATAGACCATCGAACGGAACGTCTTCAGAAAAAGCTCAAGGAAGAAGCCCGACAACAACACCGAGACAAAGAAAACTGCGATTACCCATCCTGCCACTTTAGGACTCCAGCCGTTTTGCTGGATCAGCTGAGGAAGATAGATCACAATGGCAAAGGTGGTAAAAGTGAAAAAGGCATTGTTGCCACACAATCCCCATATTTTCTTAAACTCTATCCCTTTGTCATTGTCTTGCATCACACATTCCTTCTTGAATTCCTCTGCGGGGAGCCCCTGGTCACCGAACCCCGGGATATTTTTGAGCCAATAACAGAAAATCAAAGGCACCACCGCAATAAGATAAACCACAAAGGGCAAATGCCAGTCATGACCCGTTATTAAAATCCCTACGACGAAACTGGCCACCACCGTGCCGAAATTGGAGGTCGCCGATTTAATCCCGAGATTACGCGTCCTGTATTTTCCCTCGAAAGCATTCACCACAAAGCCCATGGCAAAGGGAATAAGGATGCCGTCGGTGGCCCCAAGCAGGCAACTGGCCACAATCAACCCTGTCATACTCCGAGTGAACAAATATAGAATTCCGCATCCTATGAACACCAACAGGGAGACCACTATCAATGGAATCTTATGGCGCCAGGCCGACAATTTCCCCGCAATAAAGACGAATGGAATGATTACAAAATTGGGAAGAGTGGTAAGCAGTTGTATCTCCAATTCAGAGGTGTGAAGAATTTCACGCAGTCTCCCTTCTATAGGAGCCACGGCTATGCCCGGCAGGTTGATTATGAAACACACCGACATGATCGCGATATATGTCAATCCACTCATCGGTGTCTTGCCTGTCTTGATCATTAATCTTAGATTTTTTGAAACAGGATATACAAGGCTTTTCTCTGTTTATTAAACAATAAATCTGATTAATATTTCCTTGACATAAGATTTAATTTATGTTAAATTACCAGCCTCTACCCTCCCAAATTTGCCTCTTTTGTCGAAAAAAGACTATCTTTGCATTCCAAAAATGGCCCAATCCTCGCTTGGATTTTATAACGCGATCCTAAAATTTTGTATAAATTGTTGAATATCTTAACCATTAGACCAATCCCCAAATTTTTCATCAAACATTTTCAACCAAAAACATGTTTTTAAACAGGTTTTGGCACGCTTTTTGTCTTTTTCCCTTCAGGGAATACAAAGTTTGACTCTCCCCCTGTCGGGAGAAATCAAGGGACGAAAAGAATGCAACAATTAAAACGAATTTAACAATGAAACGCAAGAATATATTTTACGGGCTGTCACTGACAGCTTTAGCAGGATTGGCTCTGGCCTCCTGCTCCAATGAACTGGAGCTTCCCTCCAATAACCAAAACGGGAACTCCCTTTCTACAGTTAACCTTGTCAGAAATCCTGAAGTGATGGCTTGGTCGGGCGCTGAAAATCTCGCCGACGGATCAAGGATTGCTACTCGTGGCGTGGATGTCAACGGGAATCTATGGTACCAGAAATGGGAACGTCCCACCAATATCACTGAAGAGGAAATCGCTAAAGTGGTTGAAGAGGCGAGCAAGAAGAGAGAGGGGGCCGTCAACGATATCCATATCGACTGGAACAACTACTGGGTGCAACAAGTCTACACCGGACAGCAAACTTACACTGACGGCTATGGCAGCGACATCGGCACCGGCTCAAGCCACATGAATCAACTTCTTGCCTACTCCGACAAGGTGAAGGAACAGACTGCATGGTATCCTGAAGAGATTTTCGAGCTCCGCGACAAAAGAGACTATGAAAATGTCTATGAGCATGTCAACAACTTCAATTATGGCGGCAACTCCACGGTCTATACCGATGATGTCACCGGCGAGAAATTCAATGGCACTACGCTCATGACGGATATGTATGCCGAGAATATTGTAAATCAATTCGGTTATCACAACACTACTGATAGTAAAAACCACTTCGAATACATTATCCTTGAGATCGATGGTTCCTATTACGTATGTTTCGATTTCTTCGCCAACGGCACGCAGGAATACCCGGCAAACAAAAATATGGATGTGGAACGTGACTGGGTCTTCAACGATTGGATCGTGAAAATTTCTCCCGCCTACCTCAAAGGTCAGGCACCTGAAGAAACTCCGGATCCTACTCCGGTTGAGCCCGAGGGTTCCGAAAACCAACAACCCTCTGTCATCCCTCCCTCCCACCAGAATGAAGTGGAGGTGAACTATGAAATCGTCGACAGTCACGACTACACAATCGCTGACCTTGTCACCAAGCTCTCGATTCATGTGCGTCACGCCACTGATGTCGAAATAAAGATCCCGGTGCCCAACAGATATATCGTGGAATCTGACGACCTCGCCATTTTTGACAAACACTATCTTGACAATAGTCTTACCCTATCCGAGATCCTCGAAGAGGAAACAATCCAGAGCGTGACCTACGATATCAACGGATATTCCGTGACCCTCACCGTAGAGTTCGTTAAAGACTTATCTGGCGAAGAGTATATCAAGGTTTCAACCTCCGGAATCAATGATGAAGTTATCAAATATTGTTTCGAAAGAAACGGCGACGGCATCAACTTCGAAATCTGGAATTATTATCAGACCGAACTTTATGACGAATCCACCAGCACTGTGAGCGCCGCAACCGACCTCACCCGAGAGATGCTTAAAGGATTCCTCGATCAGTCGACAATCACCTTCACTGATGAACCCGACTACTATATCAATGCCTTTGGCTGGGATTATGTAGACGACACCAATGGACAAGAGCACTATGACATCGAGAATCCTGATGATTGCTTCGTGCGTCCGGCCTCTTCAAGCTACAGCGAACCGGTGAGAACAAACCACCTCAACCAGACCCCGTTCAACTACATTTATGTGAAAAACGGCGTCACTCCCGATGAGGCTCATCAATAATTCAAAAGCTTTCAACATTTCTTAGTGGTTGATGCTTTAACCCTTATCATCCGGAAATAGGATTCGCTACCACGTGGATCCTATTTCTTTTATCGAATATCATCCGCTTTTATCAGCATGCTTCCCAACCCTTTAAGGGGGATATTTGTTAAAGAATAAAAAGATTTTTAACTTTGTATAGGAAATGAACACCATAAACGAATTGGCATATTGGCACAACCTGATTATCACCTATTTCATCATAGGGATAAGCTGGCTTTTCGAGCATTTTCGCGACTACGCCTGGATTGTCAGAGTGGCAGCCATTTCCCTGACCGTGTCGGGCTCTCTGATTGTCATCAGTCTCTTCAGGATATTCAACCGGTCGCTGAAACGCAGGAAACGCATCAAGGTGGAAAACAATCTTCGCAAACGCTATGGCGAAGCCATCGAATATATCCTCTCGCCCGAATCCGACCATAACATGGGACGCGACCAGATGCTTGAGAAACTCGACATCCCACCCTCGGAAGACGATCCTAAACGTCTACTAAAAGACTGGAGGGAACGCATGGCGATGGCGCGCATCATTTATCGCACCCGCATTTCCGAAGATGCCCGCATCAACGACAGCCGAAACGTGCAGGTTCTTCTGAATATTTTCGGCATCACCGAATTTCTCGAGGAAGTGGTGCTCAAAGACAAGCAACACCTCAAAGTGGAGGCGCTTCTGATGCTCCGGGCTTTCAAAGTCTCGACCAACCAATGGATCTCCAATCAGCTGATGAATTCAAAACGCCATAGAGTGAAGCGCATGGCTATGTATTCGTCAATTATGACCCACACCAACACCGACCTTCAATATTTCGAAAGCGAATTTTTCGCAAATAATTTCTGCATGTATGATGAAATCCAGCTCGGGTTTGTCTTGCAGAAACGTCTCTCTGCTAAGCGCAAAATTCCCAATCTCGCCCATTGGGCCACCATGCACGAGGATCCCAAGGCACAGGAAATGTTTATCCGCATGATGAGACAATTCAACCAAAAGGAATATTGCTACGAACTCGAAGAGCTCTTCAACCATAGCAGCGAAGGGGCCCTTATCGAGGAGATTGCCCGGACATGGGGTTATCTGGGCTACACTGAAGGCGAACAGCTGATGAGCGAAATGCTCCTCACTCAAGCCGACGACAGCAAAGTGGCTATAATGCATGCACTGACCCGGCTGAACACCGGAAACAGTCTTCCGGCCCTTGTGGATGGTTACCGCAACAGCGGATCCCCCCACGTGAAGTTCGAGGCCTTGAGATGCATCTATCTCTATGGACAACAAGGGAGGGCAAAATTCGAGGAACTTAGGGCCAAGGCCACAGATAAAGACAAATTTTATTTCGAATTCTTTGACAACGAACTAACTTTGAAAGAGATCCCGTTGGAGAAAACCGCCCGCTACCACTCGCGCTATGGCGACAATCTTTTCTCCGTGGCCTGACGGCCCCCGGATCTCATGAGCGATATATATGTGGGTAACCATCTATTATATATTTAGTTACGCGATATTCTTCTACACTCTGGTGGCGATGATTTCTTTGACCTATCTCGCCATCAGGAGTTCTGTTGCCCAGAAGCGCCTCCTTATTGATGCCCCTGACGACGACACTATACGCTACACTCTGAAATCGTCGCCGATCACCCCCTCTGTCTCTATTATCGCTCCGGCCCACAATGAGGAGAAGACCATCATCGACAATGTTTATTCCCTCCTGGGTATTCTATACCCTAATTTCGACATAATCGTAGTCAACGACGGAAGCACCGACGACACACTGAAGCTCCTCATACAAGAATTCAAGCTCAAAGAGGTGCCCTTCATAAATCTTAAAAGGGTCCCCTCGAAACCTATCCGCCATGTCTATAAATCGGAAGACGAAAGATTCAGCCAACTCACGATTGTGGATAAAGAACCCGGGGGACATAAGAGTGACAGCACCAATGCCGGGCTCAACGTCTGCCTCTCCAAATATTTTGTCAGCACCGATGTTGACTGTATTCTCGAGCCGATGGCTCTCTATCGGATGATATGGCATGTTATCAACAGCCACAACCCAATGATTGGAGTGGGCGCCACCATGCTGATGCTCAACGGATGTATCGTGGAAAATGGACGTGTTGTCGAAGCCAAAGTGCCCAACAATCCTATTCCTGCTTTCCAGCAACTCGAATATATGCGGAGTTTCCTTATTGGCAAGATGGGATGGAGCAGCCACAACACCCTCCCCAATATCTCGGGAGGATTCGGCCTTTTCGACACGGAGATTGTGGTGAAATCAGGAGGCTATGATCAGGTGAGTCTCGCTGAAGATATCGATATGCTGCTCCGCATGGTGACATATATGGAGAGCACGGGCCGGAAATACAGCCTCGCGCAGGTGCCCCAGGTGAGTTGTTGGACCGAGGGACCATTCAATGTTCACATGCTCTATCGGCAGCGTGTGAGATGGGCCAGAGGTCTATGCGAGGTGATTTCCCACCATAAGAAGCTTTTCTTCAATTTCCGCTACGGTCGTCATGGAGCCGCAACTCTCCCTTACATATTCCTTTTCGAATTCTTAGCCCCGATTCTCGAAATTTCCGGTTTCTTTTTCATGATCTGGCTCGTTTTGATCAATGCCGTCAATTGGGACACGGCTTTGGTCATATTCGGCATGATCTATATTTTCTCTGTCTCCTTGATTTTCCTCGTTTTGATTTATGATTACACCACTAAATCCGTAAAATGGAAAAGCACCTGGAGAAGCTATCTCAAACTGATTTTGGTAGGCTTAATCGAGCCTTTCGTGTTCCATCCTTTCGTGACTCTATGCTCCATAATAGGCTACATCAATTTCCTTAGAAACCGGGGGAAGGAATGGAAACCCATCAAACGAAAAGGGGCTAAAAAAAGACACTGACCTCCCTAAATCTCCTCAATTCAGCTAACCCGACAACCTCATGAAGATTAAAGATATATTCAAACTTGTTTTTGCCACCATCCTTTTCATGGTCTCAATGGATGCCATGGCCCAGGATGAATCCAATCCTCTTGAGGGTCACACGAGCTTATATTATTCTTCACGCGCTGCCCGTCTTGAGGAGGCCAACTCATGGGAGGCCGCCAAAAGAGAAATCGACGAGGGGCTCAAACATTATCCCGACGATCCCGAGCTCCTTTATCTCAACGGAAGATATCTTTATTTCACACAACACGACCTCCAGAAGGCACGCTATAATCTCGTCAAGGCTCTGCAGGAAAACGACCAGCTTTATGACGCCAAGCGCCTCCTGATCGACGTGGAGGAAGAATCCAGACATTATTCGAGTGCGATCTGTTACATCAACGAACTCCTCGAGGTGCAACCCTACGACCGAGGATTATGGCGCCGCAAGATAGCTCTCTACAATAAAACCGGAAACCGGGTAGAGGCCGAAGCCGCTCTCAACCGCCTCTCACGCATTTATCCCAACGACTCTGTCATCAAGCAGCAGCTTAATCTGCTCACTCGTGAAAACTGGGCCAAAAGGCTTAACAACACTTCTCTCGGGGAAAAAGCCACTAACCTTGAGAGCTGGATCAATACCGATCCTCAAAATCTTGATTACTATATCGAATTAAGCGACACCTACATCAAGATGGGCGACTACGACAAGGCTCTCAATACAGCAAAAAGAGGGCTCGTGGAGTTCCCCGGAAATAATTTCCTCGTCAGAAGAGTGGCAAGCCTGATGTCGGAAGAGGGGCTTTACACCCGCGCTCTCATGTTTCTCAAAGAAAACCGTGAAAACGGCGCCTACTACGACAATATCATGAGGGAGGCCGCCAACGACGCCCGCCTTCGCGATGCTTATGAAATCCATGGACGTCTTTATGAAAAGACCGGTGACAGGGATGCCCTCACTTATCTGCTCAACACATCTCTCACCCGGGGTTATTACGACGACGCGCTGGGTTATCTCCACGAAGCATACAAACTTGAGGGACGCACCGCCGAACTCCTTATCAAGGAATATGCCCTGCAGAAAAGAATGGGCAACCGGGGACAGGCCGACAAAATCCTTCAGGAACTCTTCGCCCGGAAACCTGCCGACGAGGAAATCAAAGAGGAATATATTGCCATGCAGCTCGAGCTCGCCACTATCGACGAAGACCAACAAGACTGGCAACAGGCCTACGAGCGCCTCACCAATGCCTGCAACGCAATGGAGAAAGGGAGCGATCAATGGGTGGCAGCTATGTCACGCCGGATTCTTCTGCTCGGCAAAATGGGCGACGACCTCGAGGCCCGTAAACTCTATGGCGAGGCCAGCATCGAAAACCCCGACCATCAGCACAGATTTGCCGCAGCCTATGAGGATATTATGGCGAAGGAAATAAAGCAACTGATAGAAGACGAAAGATATGAGTCGGCTTTCAGAAAGGCCAAAGAGCTGAGGAGCACGGTCCACAACAGTCAGCTCGCCTTGCGCACATGCATAAACATGGCCCAGACTCTGAAGCTTAAAGAGGATTTCTACAAGTATGCTCGTCTCGGCTATGAATATTATCCCGACGAACCCTATTTCATCATAAAGCAGGCTTTGGCCTTGCAGCAACAGGGCCTTTATCCCGAAGCCATGAAGCTCCTCAATCCCCAGAAGGAAGGAGCCGGTTATGCCACGACTCAGCTCATTAACCCCTATGTCGGGGTCACCGAGGATTTCGCCCGACTTCTCCTCGACAGAAAGATGCCCGACCTGGCTATCGAAAATATCGACCTCGCCTTGAAATATGATCCCGACAACCGTGAACTCCGTTATCTGAAAGGAGTGGCTTTCGAGCAGATGAAAGACTATGGCAAAGCCTATGAATATCTGAGCAAGAACTATGATCCGAGCAATGCCGAACAGGAGGAATGGACCCAAAGGATGAGGTATCTGCGTTTCCGCAGCCTTAAAAACCGCTTCGACATTTCTTTCCTTTCAGCCTTCTACGACAACCGCGAATCCAATCTCGCCTCTATCGCCCATATGTATTCCCTTGCCACCTTCTCCTACACGCGCATCTGGAAAAACACCACCCTCTCTGTCGGATTTAATTATAAAGGCACCGACGGCTATGAAGGTTTCGGAAATTATGAAGAGGGGGGAAGCGGCATCGAACCCTGGGCAGAATTAACACAGTCTTTGCGCCATGGATGGACAATGACTATAAGCGGTTCCTATGGCTCCAAATTCTTCAACAAGGTTGGTGGGAATCTCCAGTTTGACGCAGCCCTCCGCCAGGGATGGTCTCTCGGGGCAAAGGCCTCATATCGTCTCACCCCTCCCCTTTTCATCTACGACAAGAATAAGGATTGGGACGGAGACTATAAGAAACGCAACGTCTTGATGATTGGCCCCAGGGTCTCTAAAGAATGGGAGAAAATCGGGCTTTTCTTGAATGTAGACCTAATATCCCTCGATTTCATTAAAAACTATTACTATAATGTGGGGCTAAAAGGGAAATTCTTCTTCAATGAAGACGGAGTCTCGTCGATCAGCGCCCTGGGAGGTTTCGGTTCCTTCCCGGAACTCACGTTCTTCGACCAGACCACGATGAACGGTGTCACAAATATGAACGCCATGGTGGGAGCAGAGGCGACCTATCTTTTCTCCAAAAATTTCTACGCCTCACTGGCCGGCACATGGAACACCTACTATAACCCGGTTTTCACCGACTCGGGTCAGCCTGTGGATTCTTATCGCAATATATATAGCGTCAGCCTGAGTCTGCATCTGGCGTTTTAATGAGAGGGGAGAGAAGTTGGAAAGTGGAAAGTTTAAAATGGAAATGAGAAAAAGAATAGGAAATTTGCTTTTGCCCTTCTCTACGTTGGGATTGATTTTAGGGTCGGCCACCTTGCTGGTCGCTCCGGCCTGTGAAAATGCAAAGGCAGCACAGTCCGACACAACAAAATCCGTGTTTAAATACCGTGAGATATTTCTCCCTGAGGGCACCGGAGAGAATGCCGCCAAGCTTGGGCTCAACTCTCTTGACAATGACTGGGGGCTCTGGGGACACAATCTGGCCAAGGTGCTCCCGGAAAACCCATCACAAAATGTCTTCGCAAAAGTCAACGGCGTGACCAACAAGCATCAGTTCTGTTTCAGCAGCAACACTCTCTATGGATATATAGAAGACTTTATCCTTGACAAATACGGCGAGGAGGAGACTACAAGGTTCGCAATTATTCCCAACGACAATGAGATTGTCTGCTTGTGTGAAACCTGTATTTTGGCGGGCAATACCCCGCATGACGCTTCGCCTGCCGTCAACAAGCTTGTCAGACGCCTCGCCGAGCGTTTCCCCAATCATATTTTCTACACTTCCGATTATAAGACAACTCGCGGCCTTCCGGTCGACTCGATGCCATTGAATTCAGGCGTTCTGGTGAGCGCTATCAATTTCCCTCTTTCCTATGAAGAGTCGCCGGAGGAAAATCTCTTTATCCAGCGCCTGCAGGCGTGGGGACAGACCACTCCCCGCATCCTCGTGTGGGACTATATAAACAATTTCGACGATTACTTCACTCCGTTTCCTACTCTCGGAGTGATGCAGCGGCGCCTGCGCGATTACCGCGACAACAATGTGACAGCCGTATTCCTTAACGGCAGCGGATCAGATATATCAGCCCTCAGTCGATTGCGCACCGAAGTGCTCGCAGCCATGACGGCCGATCCGGAGACCGACTGGAAAAAACTTCTCAACGATAAGGCTCTCGAATTATATCCAACGGCAGGTCCACTGATCGCAAATTTCATGATTTCCCAGGAAGAAAACCTCGAGGCTTCAGGAAATTCGCTCCCCCTCTACGACGGTGTGGAGACAGCCAAAAAGACTTATCTTGAAGAGCAGAATTTTATTGCGTTCCACGACGGACTCCTCTCGCTTAGAGACAACCTCTCAGGTTCCGAAAAGGAGGAAATAGAGATTCTGCTTGGCGAACTCGCCCTCACTCGCCTGGAGTTAAACCGCATCAACCGGAATTTCCGGGGTTCCGAAAGGTTCCTGCAGGATCTTGAAAATCTCTCGGCCCTCGGATATCCTTCCTATAATGAGTCGGGTTGGCCTGTAGAGGGTTATGTAAGAGACTACCGCTACCTGTTGCAACATCTCGACGAGACTTCGACCAAAAATAAACTTGCCGGCGAAAGATTGGTGGCTCTAACACCTCTCGACCCTGATTATTCCGATATCTCCATAATCACTGACGGTGCACTCGGGATTCCCTCCAACTACCACAACGGCAATCTTATAATATCACCCGAAAATTTCACCCGCATAGCCATTCCCCGCAAACCCGGTCTCAACCGCCTCAAAGTCTGGATGAGTTATAATCCAGCTTATAGAATCACTCTCCCTGAAAGAGTCTCTTTGAGCATCGGCGACAAGGAGGTGAAGTCGCTCGAGCCCTCTTATCCTCAAGACCATTCCGGCCATTCAAGCCTTGAATTTATAATCCCGGAAAACTTGGAAGGCTCAATCGTCCTTACCTTCTATAAAGGGGAAGAGATGCGGTCGATGGCAATCGAAGAAATTGCCGGTTACTAATCGTTAAGCGTTATTCGTTAATCGTTTATCGTTTATAGAATTTAAAATAGTTTTACCAACTCCAAAAACGATTATCGATTATCGATAAACGAAAAAGAACGCGTGCATAGAGCATAGTGCACAGTGCACAGTTTTGAAAATAGTTTAAACTGTCAAGAACTATTGAAAAACGATTAACGATTATCGATAAACGAAAAAACGCTAGATAATATGAAATATTTTTTACCCTTCGCCCTCATCTCCCTTTTTGTTCTCTCGTGTGAACGGGAGCTGAAACCTGTGGATGTTGAGATCACGGATCCAAAGAGGCATTACTATCCCGTGATCCAAGGAGAGCTTCTGGGCATCACGTATGAGATTGAAAACATGTCGAAAGACCCTCTCTTTATTCAGGAAATACAGACCACATGTGGGTGCATGGTGCCGCAAGACAAGCTTCCGATTGTGATCCCTCCAAAACAGAAAGGGAAGGTGCATCTTACATATAATTCCACTAAAAACACGGGATATGTGGAGCATTTCGCATGGCTCTACGGAAATTTCTCCGACTCTACTTGGCGCGAACTTCAATTCGACACTAATGTGGTGCCTCCTGTCAACTATACTCCTGATTACGAGGAACTGTGGCATCAAGTTGAAACGAAATCCCCTAATATGAAAGACCTTGTAGACGGAAAGTCAACGGAAAAAGGTTACTACACCGACGAATGGCTCGATCCTCGCGAGGAAAATCGGGAAGAAATCCAAGATCAGGTCAACGATCTCTTAGGAAGATAAAAATGGATGGTGGTTCAAAAATAGGTTGAACCACCATCCGTTTTATATGTCTACAAGTTTAATACTATGGATTTCTTAAATCTTAAATCTAAAGGCCTTAATTCTTTTATTCTTTTATTCTTTCGCCAGAATGAGGGCTGAATAGGGAGCTAACGTCATCTTGCCTCCATTGGAGGTTCCCAATCCCTGGTCAGGATTGATCTTTCCATCGAAGGCCACTATTTTCCATTCTCCTTGGGGAATTTCGACACTCTGGGATTCAGAAGCTCCGTTTAATACCACCTTGATTTCCTCCCAGCTATCGCCGTTGGCATGATTTTTCAAAGAATAGGATATAAGATTGGTAGTTTCTGTGATGTCTATTTCATCAAACACGAGATTAGCGGCAATGTCTTCGGCATTTGTCATTCGGAAGGCCGGATGGGCTTTACGCAAGGCCGTTAGACCTTTGTAGTAGTCAAACTGGTCGCGATATTTCGCTTTGTTCTCCCAGTCGATGGCATTGATAGAGTCTGGTTGATTGTAAGAATTATGCACACCCTTCTTGTCTCTGAACACTTCCTCACCGGCAAACATGAATGGAGTGCCCTGCGAAGTGAAGACGATGGTCTGGGCTAATTTGGCAGCCGCCAATTGGTTCTCTTCCGGTTCGCCCTTCATCGAGTGGCGCAGTTTGTCGGTCAGACAGAGGTCGTCATGGCACGACACATAATTCACAATCATCTCAGGGGAAGAGGCGTAGGCGAATTTGGAATTATTGCCCTTGGAGTAGTCTACCTGTGGATGGGCCGTTGCAGCTACAATTCCTATCTTCACGGTCTCCTCCAATCCCGGTTTCCCGGTGGCGAAACCGCGGTCGGCAGCATCGGTGTAATGACCCTTAACAGCGTCGCGGATGTCGTCAGAGAAGACTGCCACATTTTCCATTTTGCTTACATTTTCCTTCAAAGCCCTACGTTCCACAGCCAACGGTGAGTCGCCGGCTGTCCATCCCTCGCCGTAAACGAATATGGAGGGATTCACCTCCTTCAGTTCCTTGGCCACTCTGTTCATGGTTTCGGTATCGTGGATTGCCATCAGGTCGAAACGGAAGCCGTCGATATGGTATTCGTCTGCCCAATATTTCACTGAATTCACAATATAGTCTTGCATCTGCTGAAGGTCGGAGGCTGTTTCGTTGCCACATCCGGAGGCGTCGGAATAGCTCCCGTCTTCGCGGTGGCGGTAGTAATAGCCCGGCGCTGTCAGAGAGAAATTGCTGCCGTCGTTCTCAGCCGTATGATTGTAGACCACGTCCATGATCACTCCGATGCCGGCATCGTGAAGAGCCTTCACCATCTGCTTCATTTCGCTTATCCTGGTGGCCGGATTTTCCGGATTTGTGGAATAGGAACCCTCCGGAGCATTGTAGTTCTGTGGGTCGTAGCCCCAGTTGTAGACGTTGGCTTCTAAATTGGTCTCGTCTACGGAATTATAGTCGTAACTTGGGAGAATATGCACATGAGTGATGCCCAGCTCCTTTAGATGATCAATGCCGGTCTTCTGTCCGGAGGGTGTTGTGGTCCCCGGTTCCGTCAAAGCGAGGAATTTGCCTTTGTTGTTGATGCCCGATGAGGGATGCATCGAAAGGTCTCGGTGGTGCATTTCATAGACGATGACGTCGGTGAAATTATCCACCTGCGGTCCCTTGTCGGCTTCCCAACCTTCCGGATTGGTCTGCGAGAAATCTATGATAGCTGCCCTCTTGCCGTTGACTCCTACTGCCTTTGCCCAGACGCCCGGAGTCTCGTTTAGCCATTTGCCATCAAATTTTATCTTGAAGGTATAGAATTTTCCATATAACTGTTGGGGCACGGAAGCTGTCCAGGTGCCGTTTTCTTTATGGTATTCCATATTAAGGGTCTCTATGGGTTCTCCTCCTCTACCCTCGTTATAAATATTAACCACTGCCTCCTGGGCCTCAGGACTCCAGAGACGCCAGTGGGTGCCGCTGCTGTCTACAGTAAGTTCCAAATCTTCACCCGAATAGGTGGGATAAGCCTTGAATTTTGCATCATAATTGCTTTGGGCCGTCGCCGCTGTCGCCCCGGCTGCCAATAGGGCCACTATCGCCATTGTCTTTAGTTTCATAATTTTTAAAATTATAACCTAATGCAAATATACAAATTTATCATTTATAAAAGCAACCCCCCGGCCTCCTCTCCACTAAGGAAAGGGCCCGGGGGCAGTCTATAGAGTCTCTTATAAGTTTATCTCACCAAAACTTTCACTGATCGGCTTGTCCCGTCGGCCAGCTTGTATCTCTTCACCATCAAGCCTTGGCCACGTTTATCAAGACGGCGTCCCTGGAGGTCGTAATATTCCACGCCGACAACATCTTCAGCCCGGAAACTTCTAACGCCAGTGTCATATCCCGGAGTCACTGTTTCCTCCCCGGTGGCAACATCGATGGTAACCATGTCGCCCCTCGAAATCACGTCGTCGTAGAAATAGACACCCTGCACACCGACTTCATCAATACCCTCCGCATAGAGAGCCACGATAAATGTCCCTCCATTGTCTTCGTAGAGGTCTACGTCGTTGGCAAACGTGTAAGGTATAAAATATGTCGGATTCTTAATCCCATTATACATCACGATATCTTCGTCGAGAAGATTCTGACCGTCGGTCTGTTCAAATTCCAAAGGATCACCATTCAGGAAAATGGAATAATAGAGATTGTTGACATCTATAATTGCTCCATCTTTTGAGAAAGCCGAAAGGCGGAAGAAGATAAAGTTGGCACCCATCGTGGCGGAATAGTCCTCATAATAAGCTCCCTGCGGAGTGGCAGGCACGCCCGGGAATTCCTCCTGAAGGGTCAAATCAAGATTCTCGAAGGTGTCGAAATCCCAGAAATAGAACGGGTCGTCGTTGAAGGCAAGGAAATAGGGAGAATCGGGGTCGGCGCTTATCGAGATAATTTTCCCTGAGTCGTCGCGTGTGAGGATAAACATGGCGCTTTCTTGATCATCGGGCACATACTGGCCATTGTCTTCCAGAGTGACAGTCGAAGTGATTATATAATATAGTCCTCCTTCGAAACCCACAAACTGATTTGGAGCCACAGAGAGTTTCTTGCCATTCTCCACTATCTCTCCTTTAAATACAGCCTCCGGAGCATAGGCTGAGAGTCCCTTGAAATAAAGAGTTTCGTTGGCGCTGTCTTCAGCCACGGTTACAATCACACCCTCCCTGTCGCGGTTGATATAGGTGTAGGTTGTAGAGGGCAGACCCTCGGGCATGATGACTCTCTCGAAATTGAACTCATCGAAAATCTGATAGACGTCACAAAAGAATGCCCAGGAGAAGTCGTCGGTATAGTAATAGCCGATCACATAGTCAGGCATACCGTAAGCCTTCGGATCTTCCCCATCGGTTGGGGGAGTTGTAGCATCAGGGTTTATCAGTTCGATGGAGCCGTTGGCTGCAATTGAGTAGTCCACGGAGTCGTAGTCGTCGCTATAATCAAACCAGATGTATTGGTCGGAGCCGTCGAGCCATACTATTGTGCGCAGCAAACCGAGAGCGATGTCATATTCTTCGTCTTCGAATTTCTTCACCATCTGGTGCATCGGCAGATTGATTCTCGTTGGTGATGTTTTTGTGGCCTTCACATAGCTGTCCATCGGAGCTGCAGTGATGATGTTAAGGAAATAAGCGTCGTCGCCATCCCAGTTGATGCTGCAAGCCACTCCATATCCGATTATGGGAAGGGCCTGTCCATATCCCACCACATCCTTGCTATAGTAACGCATCGTGCCCGGAGCCTCCGTAATCACGGGAGCAAGCTCCTCAGCCCTCGTATGGGCCTTCAATTCCCTATTCTCCGGAGACTTGATTTTGAAAGTCTGTCCGTTGTGGGTGAATTCACCTATCACCCCCCCGTTCTCTATTTGTCGGGAGACGGGTTGGTTGATTTTTATCTCGGTTTTTGGGCGGTTATTCTGAGCGTAGGCTCCTCCGGCAATCAGAAAACTTCCTATCAGGATTAGTATCAGTTTTTTCATGGTATCGTTTTTTTCGTTTATTTTAGAGTATCAGCCGGAGCCGCAAAGCCCCGGCTGATTATTTTCATCTATTTCCCCTTCCTTCTCCCTCCATTTTAGCGGAATGGAGGAAGAGGTTGGCGGATTTCGTTGTAGTTTATTTATTTCACCATCACTTTCTTACCATTGATGATATAGAGACCGGGAACCATCTGGTTCTTACCAACTTTCACACCATTGATATTATAGATAGTATCCTCGTCGGAAACCTTCTGGATAGAAGAGATGGCTGATCCATCCACGTCAGCTTCAATTGTGATTGTGCCTTCATTGATGTCGAGAGTTACGGTAAAGATGCCTCCGGCCCAAGCTGGGTAACCCCAATAATAATCATACTCATCTTCATCATAAGCTACTTCAAAATTACCTGTGTAGACTCCCTTAGTGAAAGAAATTTCAACAGAATCGATTTCAGCCGGGATTAATACTGTGCCTTCATCGTTCATAATGTTGAAATCGAACAAACCTTCGGGACAGGTGAATTCGTTGGAATAAACTCCGTTTTCACCTTCTACCGGCAATAGGGTCCAAGTTTCACCTTCATAGGGATAGAATTCATTGAATTCTCCGCGTACATACCATGCCGGCTCGGTGGGTTCGTCTGATACCTCCTCCTGTTGGAATATCACGGTCATGGAAGCGAAGTCAACGAGCATATTGAGAATTGTGTCTTCGTCAAAGTTGGAGAACGACCAAGATGCAGAAGCAGTGTCGCTTACGATGAAATCACCGGTAAACTCATTATTGGTGAATGTCACATCAGTGTCAGTTGCCGGAACAAGATATTGGTCACCGGCTTTGAAATTGAATGAGAATGAGCTGCTTTCAGATGCGAGTTCATAATAAGAATACTGATTGCCGTTGTCTTCATCCTGAGAGAGAACACCTGTCAAACCTGCTCCATTGATTGAAACAGTCGGAGATGTAACGGTTACTGTGAAGGTAGTTTCGTTAGCTCCTGAATAGATGGTCAGGGTTGTGCCTTCCTGATACTTCTCATAAGTATAAATCACATCTTCGGGATTGGTTTCATCTGCGATTTTCTTTTCTGAATACCCGGTGCCTAACTGATAAGTGGTTTCAGATTCAGCGAGATTTGAGGAAGGAGACACTGTGAGTCCGAAGGTCTCGGGAACTGTAAATAGGAAACGAGCCAATTTATCATAGGGGAATTCATATTCACCGTTGATTGTCAATTCTGTGCCAACGATATATTGAGGAACTTCATCACCATCCAAATCAGTCACATCGTTTCTGTAAACTGAAAGGGCTGAAAGTGAACCTTCTGTTCCTGCCAATTTGATTGTTGCCAACCTGGATATACCTTTGACACCGTAAGAAACTTGGAGCATGTTATTGGGACCCTCTGCCAAAGCTACATTTGCTTCTTTATCGCCTACTGTAAATTTAGCGTTCTGAATTTTAATATTTAAGGCTCCATTATCCTCTGCAGCTGCTGCTTCTATTGTTGCAGAATCAATTGTGATGGTCCATACAGTGCCATCAGAATTTGCTGTCGCTGTTACAGTTTCACCATCTACAAGTGCTTCGATACTGTTTACCTTCCCGCTAAATGTAATTTTTACATCAACGCTTCCATCCGAAGGATCTAAAATACTACCATCTTGAGGATCGATACTCACAAATTCCGGAATCTTTATATCACCCTCTACCTTAGTAAAGGTTACTTTGTTTTCATCAAGATTCAGTGAAACCCAGGCATTAGCAATTGATACTGAACCCATCATACTCATACAGAATCCATAATAATTTAATTTACCGGTTGAGCCGTCAGTAAGAGTAACTAACTGAGAATTTATTGTCATTGTTACATTTGTCGTAGATGTAAAATTAACTCCGTTAGCACTCATATTTGTTCCGGGACCTTCATAAATAGTGTACTGATCACCATCGTAACTATAAAAATATTTAATATCATAGCCAGTTGATGATCCTGCATACTTCGTCCAATTTGTTATTTGACCTTCCCAACATCCATTTTCTTGGTTATAGACAAATTTAACGTCCGTTTCCGGATTAGGTTTGATACCATTATTTACCGCGCTACCATCCGAAGTAGTAAGCATATACACCGCATCTGGTTGATCTGCGGCCTGCAGCGTCGGAACTGCGAGAGCAGCTCCAAGCAGCAATGTAAGTAAAGTTTTTTTCATAAGCTTTCAGTTTTAGTTAATTATTTATGTAATTTATTTCACGAATATTTTTTTACCCTCAATAATATAAATTCCCTTCTTAAGGTTGGTCTTATCCACTTTCAAACCCTGGAGGTTGTAGACAGGTCCATCATTTTCATCTTTAATAAAGGTCTCAATCCCGGTATTTTCGCCAAGGTTGGTGACCATTACCCTACCGGTATTGGCATTGATACTTACAGATATCTTTCCTCCCTCCCAGGCAGTGTTAGTCCAACAATAAGATTCTTCCGCCTCATCGTAGGCATAGTCAGCCATTCCCATGAACACGTTGTCTACAAAGAGGAAATCTTCCTCTGCAATAGCTGCCGGGATAAACACTGTGCCTGCGGGAGAAAGGAGATTGAAGGAAAGTTGTCCGGAAGGTATCGCAAATTCACCAATATATAAGCCGTTATCCTCATCTGTATCACTCTCTACGAGAGCCCATTTTTCGTCGCCGTCCGGGTTGAAATCATTGAAAGGTCCGCGGATATACCAAATGTCTACAAATTCCTCATATCGGGTGAGGTACATCTTATAATCGTTAAAATCAAGGATGATACCTAATTCTCCACCTGACCATTCAATATCACTCCAAGCAGCTCCCTGATCAGAAACGAGAAAACTTGTTGAATAGTTGTTGGAAGTGAAATCAATATTTTCAAAAGCAAAGCCAGATGTCGGCACAATCAACTGGTCGCCCATCTTGAAATTGAAGACACATTCCCCCTCCGGGATATTGAAATAACCGGCATAGATATTGGCCTCGCCATCTTCCTCATCTCCAGGAATCATCATCCATGCCTCATTGCCGGCAGGATCATTATCGTTAAATGCCCCTGAAATATATATGTTCTCAGCATTGGCTATGAAGCCTAAACTTACAATGGCCGCTGCCGCAATTGAGTAAAGTTTTTTCATAGCAATATAATTTATGGATTGGTTTATTTATATGAGGAGAGGGTTAGGGTCCCGGGTAAATTATTTTACCATTACCTTCTTTCCGTTTACAATATAAATTCCGGGATGAAGACTTGTCGGATCTGTGGTTTTGAGCCGTTGTCCGTTAATTGTATAGATACGGTTCTCTCCTCGGTCGATGAAGATCGACTCTACTCCCGCCTCATCTGTGATTGAGAAGGTGAAGACTCCGCCGTTTGAACCGCGGTAAAGCGTGAGCGTCATCCCAGTTTCGGCAGGTATGTTGGTTGTTTCTCCGTTCTCTCCCTTCTCAGTGGAATATCCTTGACCTACGGCCCAATTCTCACCCTCTTTGGGGGCTACTGTAGAACCGAACGACATTTCATAGTCCTTTCCTATTGTGATAAGATAAGTTATCTGGTCTACATAATTGACAGTCAATGTATTCCCCTCGAAATCAATCTGATCGCCTACTGAATAATAGGGAGAACGATAGACATTGAGAGTCTGTAAAGCTGTCGGGTCACCCTCAAATACGAATGTCACTTCTGAGGAAAGACCTGCTATGGTATAAACCAATTCAAGCACACTGCTACCGTTTCCAAAAGTTACCGGGAGACCGGCGGCATAAACTTTCTGGATCTTGAGAATCAAGAGACCCTGATTTTCTGCTGCGGAACCCTCTACCACTTTCGAAGAAATGGGAAGAGTCCATACTTTGCCGTCGTCGCTTACCTGGGGTTGAACCGAGGCATCCTCTGAAAGCACCTCCATACTGTCAACAGGTCCTGAGAAAGTCAGTACAATGGTAGTTCCCCCATTCTCATCGAGCTCGATTTCCGTTCCGCTCGCCGGCTCTACACTCACAAGTGTCGGGATTTCAGAGGCCGCGCCACTATCAAACTTTGTAAAGGTGATTGTGCTGGAAGCCAAGTCTATTGATACTTTCACGTCTACCACTGCAAGTTCGTTGCTATAGGCTACTACCCAGCCCTTGAATGAGGAAGGGTCGGTGGATTCAGTAAATTTAAAGCTGGCGGTTGGAGTAGTGTTGAACACTATAGACTGTGATGTCCCTGCCACTCCATAGTAAGTGATCTCGCCTCCATCCACGCTATAAGGAATTTTGGCGTTGTAGGGATTCACTTGCGTGCGCAACCAATTGATGATTTCCCCTTCGTAACATCCGGTCTGTGCGTTATAGGTTAGTTTTGGATCCGAATCGCTTGGTTTGATTTCGCTGCCGAGTTCGCTCATGGTTTCCCATGTCGCTATATAGATGGCTTCGGGATTCTGGGCATGCAAAAGAGGAAAAACAAGGAGTAGAGAAAAAAGACTAAGTAAAAATTTACTCATACGCTCGGTGGGATTATTTTGGTAGATGAAAATTTACGGTTTTCCGATTAATGATTAACCATCCCGATTTCCGTTTCCCGGTAAAGGTTAAGGATAATCGCCTAACAATTAACGATTTTTCGGATTAGAAACCGCAATAAAAAAACATTTGTCCCCAAATTTGCTAATTTTCTTTCAATTTGGCAAGTAAATTCAAAAAAAACTTACATCCCTTAATGATTAGTTAACTGAAATTCGTAATACGTTTCTCGTTAGAGGCAACCGCCTTTAATTACTATTCCAATAGTAATTTTATTTGACTTTATTCAAATAATCATTAATTTTGAGAAAAATTACTAGCACACTATGAATTCCAAAGAATTTGGAGCCATCTTAAGAGAGCGGCGTAAGGAAGTGGGAATAACCCAACAAGAACTAGCTGATTTGGCGGAGGTCAACATCAATACTATCGTTACAATAGAAAGAGGAGATGGGAACCCGAAAATTCAAACGATTATAGGGATATGCGAAGTGTTGGGACTGGAAATCTTGTTGAAATAGATTAACTAAATACTATTGAATTAATAGAGTAAAGTAAAGATGAGGGCTTGTGAGGTATATGTACATGGTATAAGGGCCGGTATCCTTACCGAAAAGGATAGGAATCACTATGAATTTGAATATGATAAGGAGTATCTTTCAAATGGGAATCCTCAACCCGTGAGTTTAACTTTACCCCTATCCACTGGGGTATATGAGTCTCCATATTTATTCCCCTTTTTTTCAAATATGCTCTCGGAAGGTGAAAACCGGAAGATACAATCCCAATTGCTGCATATTGATCCGGCCGACGACTTCGGATTTCTAATAACAACTTGTGAATATGACACTATCGGAGCTGTCACAATCAAAAGAATATCCTGAAATGCAAACTATTATTGTATGTCCCTCTACTTTAAGAACCGGACATTCCACATATTCCAAAGAGGCTTTAAAACTCCTTTTTAATGGTAAATCGGTTTCGCATATAATTAAGGGAACGAGTCCTGATAAAGAGTCGGAAGAGACTTCACGCAATATACAAAACATAGGTAGGATCTCCTTATCAGGAGCTCAGCCTAAATTCTCAGCCCTGGTGGATAAAGGCCATTTGAGACTGACACACAAAGGCGAACAAGGAGTCTTTATTTTGAAACCCCGTCCTGTTAGCCCCGCAATTAGGAATAAGGATTATTGTTGTGCCAATGAAAATTTAACCATGCAGATAGCTTCCCAGGTTTATGGCATAGAAACAGCCTCCAATGCATTGTGTTTCTTTGAAGCAGATGGCACACCGGCTTATATCACCCGACGCTTTGATATTCATCCGAAAGGAAAATTTAAACAAGAGGATTTTGCCTCTTTAATGGGAAGAAACAGTGAAAGCCATGGTGAAAATTATAAATATGATAATGTCAGTTATGAAGAGTGTGCAGATATTATACGTAGATATGTGAAGCCGGCTTTAGTGGATCTCAGAAAATTCTTCAAAATCGTGATTTATAATTTTCTGATTTTGAATGATGATGCCCATTTAAAGAATTTCTCGTTGATAGAAAGAAATGGAGAATATAGATTGGCTCCTGCCTATGATCTAATCAACACTAATTTGCAACTCTATGAGCCACACATTTTCGCATTCGAGAAGGGTCTTTTCAAAGAAGGAATGGCAATGTCGGATGTCAAATGGATCAACCGGGAAGATTTTGAGGAATTCGGAAGACGCATAGGACTCCCTATTCAAGTCATAAAGAATGACCTGGATTTCTTTTCATCATTCCATCCTTTAGCTGAAGAGTTGATTCAACAGTCGTTTTTATCGGAAGAACTGAAAAAAAGTTATCTTGATTCCTATAGATTTCAAATAAAAATGCTCTCTTTTTCGAAACAAAATTCGTTAATCTATAATCATTAATCGAAATTCTTTATCCTTTTACACATTAAACCTAAAGTGCATGATATCGCCGTCTTGCACCACATATTCCTTGCCCTCTACACCCATCTTGCCGGCCTCCTTCACAGCGGCTTCCGAACCGAGAGAGACATAGTCGTCATATTTTATAACCTCGGCTCGGATGAAACCTTTTTCGAAATCAGTGTGGATAATTCCTGCAGCCTGAGGAGCTTTAGTGCCACGCATGAAGGTCCAGGCCCTCACCTCGTCAGCCCCGGCAGTGAAATATGTCTGAAGGTCAAGCAATGAATAAGCCGCACGGATCAACCTACTGACCCCGCTCTCACTCAACCCGATTTCCTGAAGGAATTCCTCCCGCTCCTCGTGGGTCTCTAGCTCGGCAATATCGCTCTCAGTAGCCGCAGCCACTATCATCAACTCTGCATTCTCCCCCTCGATTGCCTTGCGAACCCGCTCTACATATGCGTTTCCCGTCGCTGCCGAGGCATCGTCGACATTGCAGACGTAAAGCACCGGCTTATTTGTCAGCAAAAACAATTCGCGGGCAAATTTCTGTTCGTCGGCCGTCTCGAAGGTCACCGACCTCGCCGGTTTGCCTTGCTCGAGAGCCTCTTTATAAGCATTCAGGACTCCGAGCTGCATCTTCGCAGACTTGTCGCCGCCGCTTTTTGCCGCCTTCTCAGTCTTTGCAAGTCGGGCTTCTATCGTCTCCAAGTCTTTCAACTGCAATTCATAATTGATGATTTCCATATCCCTGACGGGATCTACGGAGCCGTCAACATGGGTGATGTTGTCGTCGTCGAAACAACGCAACACATGGAGTATGGCATCCGTCTCGCGGATATTTGCAAGGAACTTATTGCCGAGACCCTCTCCTTTGGAAGCCCCTTTCACTAGTCCGGCGATATCCACTATTTCCACAGTGGCCGGAACTATGCTACGAGGGTTGCACATCTCCACTAATTTATTTAGCCTTTCATCAGGCACTGTGATCATCCCTACGTTGGGCTCTATGGTGCAGAAAGGGAAATTGGCCGACTGGGCCTTCGCACTGCTCAAACAATTAAAAAGCGTAGACTTCCCCACATTTGGAAGTCCTACTATTCCGCATTTCATTGTGGTCTCTTTTGGTTTACGGTTTTTTAGTTTTCAGTTTTCAGTTCTCGGCACTCGGCACTTGGCACTTGGCACTTGGTACTCGGCTCTCGGCACTCGGCTCTTGGCACTCGGCACTCGGCACTCGGCTCTTGGCACTCGGC
>JAFLTU010000006.1:23739-66526 GCA_022509125.1 Muribaculaceae bacterium
GCACTCGGCTCTTGGCACTCGGCACTCGGCACTCGGCTCTTGGCACTCGGCACTCAATACATTGGCGTGAATCCCGGGCTCTTCACCAGCGCATGGTTGGCCTCTCCCATCAGTTTCGTCTCCTTCGAGGTGTCGAGCTTCATCACAGAGGCACCCTCCTTAAGGTCGCATTTATTGAGATCGATGAAATAGATGCCGAAATTAGTGACGATATCAAAGAAATATCTCCGGCTCTTGATGTCGGCATACGAACGCCATTGGGTTGACGACACGTTTGGTTCTCCCTGGATGAGATAAGTGTAAGGCACACATGAGTTAACCAAAACACTCCTGGCGATATTCACAGCCAAATCGGGATCGGAAGTAGCCTCAACATGATGAGCAAAGAAGTTGGCCCGGATGCAACGGTCGGGACTCTTTACAGTGCCCGGGAGCATGTTGGTGCCACCGACGTTACCCCAATAGTCGATTATAGCCTTCATGGAGGGCCATTGAGGATCGTTGGTCATCGCCCAATAGTCGCCCATATCGTTGATCTTGATTTCGCCATTGTCGAATTCTACGATCACACTCTTTCCGGTGGCGTCAGTGATGCCCCAATGAAGCGCCGAGACGGTGCCTCCATCGAATGTAGCACCTCCGATATTGAAATCATGCTTTTGAAGCACTTCAACACATTCGTCGGTCGTGGCGTTGAGGTCGAGAAGCCAGCCCACAAACATTGCCAACGACATTGGAGGCCTTCCCTCAGTGTCGGGATTCGAATAGACAGTCCCCTTGCAGAAAAGGCCGTTGACCACTAAGCCCTTCTCGTTCATTCCCTCTGTGATACCGCCGTCGTAGCCCACGGCATAAACGGCTCCATATTTCGAGGTCCATTTCAGAGCTCCCGGCTGGTCACTGCTAACCTTTTCGATGCCGCGCGGATAAACATAGAGGTTGGTTGGTATAGGGGTCTTCCAGTCAAGACATCTCGCAATCACAAATGTGTCGTCGCTTCCGTGATAATTCACGCGGCTGCAGGCTTCTGCATCTACGCTATTTCCAAAAACCGTGGCAGCAACTGCCGCAAACCCTAAAATCGTCTTCTTTATCATAAGTCTAATAATTTTATTTAAATCAATATTTTCCATAAACCCGAGTTAAATATCTATCAATTTATTCGCTATGAAGGCAGCCGAATTCTCCTTGTAGTAAGGATTAAGGGAGGCTACCGACATACCGAGCAAGACGGATTTCATCTCCAAAGACATCACAGCCTTCAACATTCTCCCTATTTTCTCGGCATCACCCGGAGCATCGACCACTGTCAATCCGTGAGCCCTCCCCTTCTGGCGAATACCCACATTTACCGCACCAAGCCTATGTGAAGGGGCTTCGATCAGCGCGGCTGATGAATTTCCCACCATTGCCGAGCCATACTCCATGGCATAATGAAAAAGCCTGGAACCTAACGACTTCACAAGACTAACCTCGGGATAACGCGATGCCCAATCCTCAAGAGCCGACCTTATACCTTCATTGCCCGGGTCGGAATTTGGAAGGGTCACCAGCACTCGATATCCCTCTTTTATAAACGGAGCCATGGCCTCCAATGTTGCCTTAAGTTCCTCAATCCCTTTATCTTCCAAGATTGTCACAGGATGAAAGGCAAAAAGGATGAATGCCTCGCCGGCCCTTATCCCCGTCTTCTCTTCAAATTCCAGCGCCAATTCTCGCATATCTTCCCCCTCTTCTCTTATCTCCGCCCCCGGAGCTCCCGAATGGAAAACATATTCAGGCCTCGCCCCCAGTGAGATAATTTTATCTACATATTGTGGAGTGGCCGCAAAATGATAGGTGGAGAGTTGTGTGATGGCATGACGGAACCTATCGTCGATTGCCCCTTCTGTTGTTTCTCCGCCATGAAGATGGGCCACCGGAATATTGAAGACCACGGCAACGGAAGCTGCAGCCAAAGCCTCGTAACGGTCGCCGAGCACCACCACCAGATCTGGTCTCAATTCTTCAAAGGCATCCGCCAAGCCTGCTTCGGCTCCTGCCATCGATTTCGCCACATCCAAAGCCCTGTCTCCCGGCAGAAGAGAATCAACTCTGGCATCCACCCGAAAACCGTCGGCTTCAACCTCATTGACAGTCATGCCAAAACGCTCTGAAAGGTGCATATTGGTTGCCACAACCTGCAATTCCGCCTTGCCGCTCTCGGCTATGGCTCTCATCACAGGGGCCATGATTCCGTAGTCGGCACGGGTGCCGGTCACAAAACAGATCCTTTTCCTTCTATTTTCCTTTCCCTCCATTCCCTTTTCCGATCAACCGAATTTAAGCTTGAGGCCTCCTATGCCAATGGTCCATCCTCCATCTTCTATCTCGATTAGTTCATCGGGCTCGAAGTCGCGGATAGCCTTGCTACCCACCACCTTATCCCACAACATCGGAGATAGACCCGTGGCAGGACGTTTAGTGCATATATCATCCTCCTCGATCACCTGGCCCTCCTTTATGGGTCGCTTGGCCACGATGCTGCGGCGCGCAGCCTCGATATTCGACCTCTCGGATTCCTTCACCTCCTTCACCCCATTGCCCAATGCCTTCTCGATGTTACGGATGGCCTTAACCATCGCAGCAAGTTCATCCGGTTCCAAAGAGGCCTTATGGTCGGGGCCCTCCATATTCCGGTCTAATGTGAAGTGCTTCTCTATCACTTCGGCTCCCAGAGTGGCAGCTGCAATTGGCACCTCAATCCCCAACGTGTGGTCGGAATATCCGCCGGGATGGCCGAAATTACCACTCACAGTGGTCATGGCACGCAAATTGACATCTTCCATCGGAGTGGGATACTGCGTCGTGCAATGAAGAAGTATAATGTCTTCGGAGCGGTAGCCCTCCTTCTGGAAAGGTTTCAGGGCTTGGGCTATTTCCTCAGGAGTAGACATCCCCGTGGATATAATCATCGGGATATGGGTCGAGGCCATTTTCCGTAGGAAGGGAAGATTGATAATCTCGCCGCTTGGCACTTTCATATAGTCGGGGTGGAGCGAGGCAATGAAATCCACGCTCTCTTCGTCGAAGGCTGTGGAGAGAAATCCTATACCCTTCTCGTCGCAATAAGCCTTCAGTTTCTTGAAATCTTCGAAATCCAGTTCCAGGTCTTCCAGCATTTCCTGCTGACCCTCTGCTCCGGCATTCTCCTTCTGATAGTCGGCAGCCTCACAAAGGGCCGTCACCAGGGAATGGGCATGAAAGGTCTGGAATTTTATATAGTCGGCTCCGGCAGCCACAGCTGCATCCACCATCTTCATCGCTGTCTTCAACGATCCGTTATGATTGACTCCTGCTTCCGCTATTATTTTCATGGCCATTAATTTTTTCGGTTTCAAACTTTCTTCAACTCATGCCCCATCCTCTCTTTCTTGGTGTGCATGTAGAAGCGGTTATAATCGTTGGGTTCTATTTCTATGGGCACATTCTCAGTCACTTCGAGTCCATAGCCCTCCAGTCCGACGCGTTTCATGGGATTGTTGGTCATTAGCCTCATCTTCTTGACGCCCAAGGCATTGAGAATGTTGGCTCCTACTCCATAGTCTCTCTCGTCGGCCTTGTGTCCTAAGTGGAGGTTGGCATCCACTGTGTCCATTCCGTTCTCCTGAAGCTTATAGGCCCGGATTTTATCCATCAAGCCGATTCCACGGCCCTCCTGATTAAGATAGACCACCACTCCGCGGCCCTCCTTTTCAATGGCTTCCATAGCCTTATGGAGCTGCTCGCCACATTCGCAACGTTTGCTCCCGAAGATATCTCCTGTGGCACATGAGGAATGCACTCTAACCAACACAGGCTCCCCATCGTCGATTTTCCCTTTTATCAAGGCTATATGTTCCAGGCCGTTGTCTTTCTGCCGGAAGGGAATCAGATGAAAATCTCCATAGGCGGTAGGGAGTTTCACCTCCTCGCCCTTCTCCACTATAGAGTCGTTTTTCATCCGATAGGCGATGAGATCGCGGATGCTGACGAGCTTGAACCCCCATTTGTCGGCCAACTCTCTCAACTCCGGAAGCCGAGCCATGCTGCCGTCATCGCTCATGATTTCCATCAGGGCTGCCGCCGGGTAAAGCCCCGCAAGGCGAGCGAAGTCTACGGCAGCCTCTGTGTGGCCACATCGCTGGATCACTCCCCGGTCTTGGGCATAGAGGGGGTTGATATGGCCGGGCCGTCCGAAGGTCTCCGGTGTGGAGTCCGGATCAGCCAAGGCCCGAATAGTGGCCGCTCGGTCTTCGGCTGAAACGCCTGTGGTGCAGCCCTCAAGTTTATCCACAGTCACTGTAAAGGGAGTGCCGAGCATCGAAGTGTTGTCGGCCACTTGACGCGGCAGCTGCAATTCTTCGCAACGACGGTTGGTGATCGGGGCACACAAAACTCCCCTTGCATTCTTCAACATGAAATTCACGTCTTCGGGCCTTATCTTTTCTGCAGCGATGATGAGGTCACCCTCGTTTTCGCGATCTTCATCGTCAACCACAATGATGAATTTCCCCTCTCGGAAATCTTCTATGGCGCTCTCTATGCTGTCGAGCTTTATCTTATTTCCTGTCTCCATGTTTTTATGGGAATGGTCATTCCGGAATTATAAAAATAGAAAAATTCACCGAACCGTAGGCCCTCCTCTGATTGAAATATGGCAAAGCCGAATAATCTCGAGCCTTTGAATGTTCGATTATCACAACAGTCCCCGGTTTCACAAGGGCCGAATTGAGTATAAGTCCAGGTATTTCGTCAAACCTGGGGTGGTCGTAGGGAGGATCGGCGAAAACATAGTCGTAAGCTCTCCCCGAATCCTCTATAAATTTGAAAACATCGCCTCTGACAATCCGCAGATTGTCGTCGCCAAGAATTTCTGCTACTTTACGGATAAAAGCCGTTTGCACCGGGGCCTTTTCAACGGCTGTCACCTCCGAGCAACCCCTCGACAGGAATTCAAAACTCACAGCCCCCGTGCCGGCAAAAAGATCGCAGGCACTCTTGCCTTCAAAGCCCCCGAAATTTTCCAAGACATTGAAGATATTCTCGCGGGCGAAGTCTGTTGTGGGCCGTGCTGTGATGTTGCGCGGCACCTCAAACCGTCTCCTCCCATATTTCCCGCTAATTATTCTCATTTATGGTAGCGTTATTCGTTTTTCGTGGTTCGTTTTTCGCTATTCTCTATTCCCTATTCTCTCTTCACTATCCTCTATTCACTATTCACTATTAACTATTCACTCTTCCAACTCTCCCGGCGATATGTTTCCAAGCCTGAGTATCGCTCTCTGCTCCCGTAAGCACAACCCTCACCTCTTCGAGCTTATACCCATAGGTTTCCGTGAGGTTTACCACCAGATAAGCGATATCGTCGGTGTGGACCCACTCATGGGTGGAGGCCGAGATGAGGTTACGCCCCTCGAGCATGATAATATCAGCCTCTCCGGGGCGCCCTATGGCGTAGATGGTGAGCCCTTCATTGTTCTTTCGCAACTCTCTTACTTGGTCCATGAGATTGCAGGTGATCCTGGCTCCCGGGAAAGTGCGCATCAGGAAACCCTTCACTCCCGGGGCCATGCTCCAGGCTGCCGTCAGATCCCGATCATAGTCGGTCATTATGTCATGAGGTTCCGCAACGTAAACTTTTTGATACAACTCCTCCTCCGCTCCGGCCCTCTCTTCGGCTATCACAGTTGGAATAAAAAGAGTGCGCGGGTCGTAAAGTATGATACGAGTGGCGAAATCATCAAGCAACCGAGGATTATTGTAGACGGCATCCTCAATGTTTTGACGCAACGCATCCTTATTGAGCTCCCATTTTACCCCACAGAGGGGCTGGGGCTCAATCTCCGGATGAAGAGTATTCTCCAGAAGTGCCTCCATGCCTGTCACCCCGATCTTCAAAAGGAGACGCCATTGGCCGGTGTCGGCAAAATCAGCCGCTGTCAGTGTGTACATTGTGGTTGCGTGATTCGTTTTTCGTGATTCGTTTTTCGTGAGTTAGTGATTCGAGGTTCGTGGTTCGTTAATCGTGGTTCGTTAATCGTGGTTCTGTTAGCTCATCTCTCCGCAGAGATTGCATTGCATATAGTGTTTCACCTCCTCGGTCTTCAAGCCCCGCCCCAGGAGATACATCACCTTCGTGAGGGCTGCCTCTGTGGTCAGATCGTGGCCCGGCACAACTCCCGATTGGGCCAGATCAAGACCCGTGGTGTAGCGGTAGGGAGCGACTTCTCCGTTGGGACATTGTGTTATATTTATAACTATCAAGCCCTTGCCGACGGCATCACGGATAGCTTCGGAAAACCATCTGTCGCGAGGTGCATTCCCCGCACCGAATGTGCGCAACACTACAGCCTTCAATCCGGGGGTAGATAAAATATGTCTCACCACATTCTCCTGGATGCCTGGAAAAAGGTCGAGACAAACCACGTTGGTGTCCATATTATAATGGGCATCGAGCGGCGAATCTGTCACCGGGCTACGCCATAAGGCCTCCTTGTTGAAGGTGATGCCAAGACCGATTTTTGCAAGTTCCGGATAATTATTGCTGCTGAACGCATCAAAATTATCGGCGCTCTTCTTAGTGCTGCGGTTGCCGCGCCAGAGATAATTCTCGAAAAGGATAGCTACTTCCCTCACCATCGGCCTCCCGTCTTTATCTTTTGCCGCAGCTATCTGAAGGGCTGTGATCAGGTTCTCCTCTCCGTCTGTGCGAACCTCCCCAATGGGAAGCTGGCTTCCGGTGATTATCACCGGTTTCGACAAATGCTGAAGCATGAAACTAAGGGCCGATGCCGTATAAGCCATTGTGTCGGTGCCGTGTAAAACCACAAAACCGTCGAATTCATGATAATTCTCCTCTATCACCTTCACTATCTGTTCCCAATGGCATGGATGCATGTCGGAGGAGTCTATGGGATGGCCAAACTGTCGATGGCTTATGTCATAGTCAAGCATCTTCAGTTTTGGCACATTGTCGAGCAGATGGTTGAAATCGAAGGGCTCCAGAGCCTTCGTTTCCGGATTCTCCTTCATTCCGATAGTGCCTCCGGTGTATATCATCAATATTCTTGGTCGTCTTTCCTCTCCCATCTTGGTTGGCTTTCTGTTTACTGTTCTTGACAATTCTTCCTCCCAAAAGTCTCCCCCTTCAACCCTAAACCCTAAACCCTCAACCTTCAACCATAAACCCTAAACCTATATCTCCCTCACTCTTCCGGTCTCAGCCAGCGATAGCCATAGAAATGCTGGCCTTCGATCTTGAAGAGCCGCGCAAGCGGATAGGGATCAAGAGTCACCAATCCCGTTTCTTTCGAAATATGCATTAAGGTTGGCTCTCCATTTTCCAGGGCCACGATTCCTATGTCATAGATATCGAAATCATCGTCGAGACTGCTCATGATGATTATGTCGCCCTGCAGCATGAGTTCCTTTGTGGTCTTGTTGCCGATGCTCTGTTTCTTCATGTGAGGGATTCTATGACTCCGATAACCATATTCAGCTATTCTGATCTTTTCGGCCACATCCGGATTTGCCATCGCAGGAAATTCCCCGGGATGGCGCCCCACATAGTCAAGCGTCTTGGTGCGATAGCCCCCGCCCCCCAGATATTCCGTCATTTCCTTCAGGTTGCCCCGATAAACGTTGTCTACAATCCAGTCGGCTCCATAGAGAAACTGGGAGGCGAAGCCCTGGTCGTTTCCCTTCTTGCGGCTTATATTCTCCAGGTTTTTCTCAAAATCTCGAAGGGTTGGCGCCGTGAGCCCGGCTGTCTTGGCAGCCGCCATCGAAATATAAATGAATTCACGCTGATTCAGCGAATCGAGGCGCACCACAATAGTGCCAACAGAATCATTGTCGGCTGCCCCTGCATAAGGCACCCCTATCAAGGCCTTGGCGGCTGCAACTATCCGATCGCCATATTTTTCTCCTCCTTCACGGGCCTGATCCACAAGACGAAGCACCGCCACAGAGTCTAGACCGCAATGGTATCTCACTTCACCAAGTACCGCCAATGGCAAGAGCAACATGGCGAAAAGCAGAGTTGCGATCATCTTCCTTCCAGCTATCTTCCCTGCCAGATGTTCTTTATTCTTTAATTGTATCAACTTCAATTATGCTTGTTTCTGCAAAGTTAATAAAATTAATTACTTTTGTGGTATGAAAAAAGATGAAGTGATTCTTGTGGGTGCAGGAGGCCATGCCCTATCCCTGGCGGAATTCGCCGCGGAACGCATACGGGGATATCTCGGTGGGTCTCCTAACTCCGAAATGCCCGGTGAATATATGGGCACCGACGAGGCCCTGTTTCCTCTCCTGGAACAAGGGTTCCCCTTCCATATCGCATTCATCTATTCAGGATTGCCACGAATGGAACGCCGTAGGCAGCTTATAGAAATCTATGAAAGGGCCGGGGCTCGTTTCGCCACTCTGATAGCCCCTTCGGCAATAGTGACACCCCGGTCTGCCATCGGCCAGGGAGCCGCTATCATGACCGGAGCCATAATCAACCGCGCTAAGATTGGGAATCATGTAGTGGTCAATTCCGGAGCCATAGTCGAGCACGACTGCTCGATCGGAGATAATACTTTTATAGGACCCGGAGCAGTCATAGGGGGTTTCACCGCTATTGGCAAAAATTGTTTCATCGGGCTCGGAGCCCGTATTGCCAACGGCCTCCATATCACCGATAACATAACAGTGGCCATGGGAGCCACTGTCACAAGAAATCTCACGGAGCCGGGCATCTACCATGGCCCCTCCCTCAAACTTTTCGTTCCGAAATCCTAATCGCCTATCAACTCAACATCCCTGTCGCCACATCAAGCGTGAAGGATGACTTCTCGGAGTTCATATCGATTTGCTGCCCGTTGGGCTCATACTTCCCGGTCGACTCGTTATATGTGCATATATTTCCGTTTGAGTCTATATAGACCGTATGTCCGTTTATTTCGATATAAATATCAAACATCTTCCCGATTGTCACCTTAGTCGTATCGCCATTCGTAGGGGAGAATTTCAGAATATAGCCCATTCCGTTCATCACGTATTCCTTATCCAACGGGAATGCAGTGCGATTGCCCATGTCAAGATCAGAATATAGATGATACACGCCTAAGTGGTACGGTAGCGAAGGTGTAGGCGGATTTTTCTCTCCATCCAGGAATCCGTCGCCATAGCGTTCGTATTTCTCCTCATTCGTAATGGTGGTGCTGATGAGTTCTGTTGCCTGACCATCGACGTATATTCCCGGATGAGGGTAATGCTTTGCACCTTGGATCGGTCTTGGATTCCATCCTCTCACATAGATAGTGTAGCCGCCGCCTCCATATTCTCTTACAATAAGGTCGAAATACATTGTCTCCCCGGCATGGAGCACTGTGCTGTCATCAATTTTGAAGCCGTTATCGTCTTCTATATTATCATAGTCGGAGGCAGTATCCCGATCAAAGGCCACCGACGAGAAGTCGCCGTAATATTCACCCCGTTTCATATAGGTTTCATCCAAGAGTTCCACCTTGAAACTTACCTTAGAAAAATCCACTTCCGGACAAATATAGAATTTGTCTCTATATTCCACCTTGTTATCAGGGTCTTCCTCAGGTAGAAGGTCTATAGGATTGGTAAAACCGAACATTATACCCCCGTTGGGGTCTGCGCTTTCCTGATTGGTCACCACTATGGGAGGACCGTTTTTCTTCATATATTCCGTCGAGGTGTTCGGTATTCCGTCTTCTGTGGGGTGAGGATAGAATGTGAATTCCGTCGGCATATTGATGAAGGTGATATTGGCCTTCATGTCTTCTTTTGTAGTGCCGCTGGCGGTATAAAAAAGCAACGACCGAAGCGATATCTTCGACATCAGATGACGAAACTGAAGGGGCACTTCCACACCGTTTCTTCGGAAATCGTAGGGTCCCGATTTCGCTCCGATAAATTTCTCAAAGAAATATCCGTTGCCCCATGACCCATAGGCCCATGACGAGTCTTTCTCCTCAGTGGTGTTGACATAGCGGAAATCCTCTGCACGGGTGTTTTGGAGCTTGATCCTGATTGGATTCGTATTTAGATATTGGCCCGGATTAACATCCGACAAAGGGGGAAGAGTCGGGTTATCTTCACCTTCTCCGTCACCTTCTCCGTCGCCTTCACCTTCTGCTTCATTTTCTTCCTCCCCGTCACGGGTTTTTGCCCTGCTAATGCCTGAGGGATCATCAGTGGGTTGCCAGGTCTCTATGGTGATGCCATTATATAGCGCCGCCTCGGTCCATGGAAGGGTCCAGCTCCAGAAATAATGATCGTCATCGACTGTATACCAGTTGGGCTTTTCCGCCATATTCTCCCCGGCATACTCCAGCACACCACCGCTGCCTCCCAAGGGCACACGGTAATAACCGAATTTGCTTGCATCTCTGGGTTCTGTGGCTCCCTCGGGCTGATAGGTGGGATCATTGATTTCAGCATAGAAATATCCGTCGAATTCGCTCGGCTCTATGTTCACGGGGTCTTGGGTCAATGCCCTTGTCTCGAAAGGCATTCCGTCAGTTATCTCACCCCGGAATTGCAAAAGAGGCTGCAGCCCTGTGTCATCATATCCGACCTCAAGATAATTATCCTGTCGGCAACCTGTCATCATAAGAGCGGATAAAACCCATAAGATGGCCGGAAGGTGATATATATTTTCCTTGAATAGTCTTAATCTCATTGTCAATCTTTTCAAACTTTTACAAGTTAGCATAACCTTCATAGGTTAAGGCTGATTGCCGATATTGGGCATCGAGGCCCCTCCATCAACATAAGTGTGAGGCACCACTTCGTTGCCATTCGGGGCGTAATCGGCCTCCCATGTCTCGCCCGATGGAACAGTGCCGGCAAAGTTGCCTATATATTTTGTGGGGCCTCTCAACACAGTGCCATATGCCCCGTTGTTAATGATTTTAGTAGGACTCTGTCCCGGAATGTTGTTGATGTTTCCGAACATGCCACCGGTCGAATAATCCACTGTGCCGTCATTTATATAATTATCGTAGCCCTGTTGAGGGTTATTATAAGGGCCATAGACATTCACGCTCACGAAACATTCATTGATCTCATAGGATTCATAGATGTCGCCGGCTATGCCTCCGGTCACGGCCGAACCGTTTTGTTCCTCCTCAAGATCAGGCACACATTTGCCGGCGTAGACACTCCCGTTTTCTATACGGCAGTTCAACAATTGTCCTCCGTTATCTACGTTTGAAAGCCTTCCTGCCAAGCCTCCGATAAAAGAGGTGGAGCCCAGACTTCTACGTGAATCTATATTGACATTCGGCAGATAGACATCGTTGATCGTGCCCCCGCCAAAGAGGCCTACGCATCCTCCGATAGAATAAGAGGCTTCGTCAAAATTTAAGAAATTGGTTATCAACATGGAGTTGCTTCCCGTGCCCGAGCTTATATTGTGCATGATATTCAAATTCTGGCCTATGATGCCCCCGATATAAACCCTCGGAATCTCATTGTTCTCAATGTCATAATTGCTCAGGTTCATTTCGATATCGCAGAAAATCGTGATATCATTGATGGTGCCTTCATTATTGGAACCGATCAATCCGCCGATACTATGGGATTCCTGACTGCTTTCTCCCCACACTTCCACATTCATTTGGAAGATGTCTTCAAAATATCCTGTAGTGGTGAAGTTTGGCATCTGGGTCTTTACACGTATTTGTTCGATTGTTCCCTTGTCGAGATAACAGCACAAAGCTCCCTGCCTATTCATCTCATACACACCGGGCGCAGGTCCCGCCACCGGTGCATCGGGTTCTCCCCCCTCTTCAGGATCATCAATAGTAGGGGTGTATTGATATTTGCTAAGCACATTCATCTTAGCATTCGACAATCCGACTCGCCTCACAACTCCGTCAACCTTTCGGAACAGCGGGGAGGCAAGATTCCAAATGTAGTGAAGACCGCCGTCAAAGGTGACACCCTGACTCAGAATTGGTTCCCACCAACTAAAATTATTGGTCTCGCTTGGCGGGAATATATCGTATTCAGCCCATTGAATGTTGACATTATGTAGCAGATGCGACACATTCCCCTCCGGCCTCAGAAGAAGGGTGCCGTCGGAGGAATAATATTCCAGGTTATTGCAAATAGACCATAGGAATTGTTCGGCATCAACGTCATAGATCGGGTCGTCGCCCTCGTCCCATTCCTCAGGCACTAAGGGATTCACGATCTCCACACCGTTCGATTTTGTGACATTGAAAATGTAGACACCATTCTCTGCAAGTTCATTATTAGGATTAAGGGGCCCTTCTCCCGGTTCATCGGGTTCGATTTCGCCGTTGTCTCCCGGGTCCGGTTCTCCAGGCTGTGTGGGTGACTCTGCCTTTGTATAGGATATGTAGTTGATCATTTCAGTAGAACCGGGATATCCCACCACAAAATTCGTGTATTGGCCCGGAGCCAGGAAAAACCCTGCCGAAGCTTTCAACGTATTGTCGATCATGGCTGTAGTGGTCAAACCCTGGATATAGACTTTATCCCCATATTCCGGATTTTCAACCTGAAGGAAATCAAAATGCAACTGGTTGTCTGTCCCCAAATATAGCCGGAAGGCATTTTTGAAGCTCTCGGGAGCCGATCCGTCGGTCAGTTCCTGAGTAAACCAGAACACATTTGAAATGGGCTGCATCTCTTCAATGGTCAGATAGGCACAAGCATGGTAGAATTCCAGATTGATGGTGTGACCATATTTCATGTTCTTTGTGGTCGCCTTCAGAGGGTCATGGTCGGGATTTGACACTGAGGTGCCGGTGATTGAGGAGAAGGTCACCGGAGTGATATCGTTATCGGGATTGTCGGTAGGCACCATCAGGGAGTTGCTCCCGTAGACATAGTAGGCCGTAAAATCGGCTTCAATCGTATTATTAGGCCATGAAAAACGCGGCACATCAGCCGTGCCCGTGGCTCCACCATATTGCTCCCATTTTTCGCCGTTAAACCGGAACGCTCCGTATTTCACCGTCACGTCTCCGTCGGAAAGCCGGAATGTGCCCTGCACATGCACAACTTCATTCGTTTCAAATTCGGTCTTGAAATATTGGGGACCGCGTGTCGAAAGTCCCTCAATGTTAATGTTGAATTCAACAGGCAGATTGTCTTGACGCGCAACATCATCTTCAGGAAAAATCAATTCATCCTGACATCCCTCCAATCCGGCCGCAACCATCAGCAGAAAAACCGGAAGGAACAGTTTTCTCAAAATCTTTTCCAATCTATTCATGGCTTTGTCCTTATGGTTGGGGTTGAGGTGTAAACATTATGTTGGTGCAGGTGGTGTTGACGATGTTAAGTTGGGTCGACGGATCAACACCAAATAATTTTCCGGGATTATTATTTGTTGGTTGAGACGTGGTGCTCCCCCTTAATCTCCCTTCAAACTTGCAATTTGAAATTCTTCCGAAATTAATTTGTCCGGCAAGGAGACCCACGGGACCCTGGCTTAACACAGCTCCGTTGACATTGCAGTTTTCGAAAATCTGTTCCGAACCCCCTATACTGTAAGATGTGGATATTTCCTTTGCAAAAAGTCCCACAGCTTCCGTGTTCTGTGTATAATTCAGGGTTATGTTATCGAAATCAATATTTTTGATCCCGCCGTTTCCGGTTATTTTGTCAAACATCGGGGCCGCAAGGTTCAGATTTGACCACATCACATTGAAGAACTGATTGTTTCCCTCCACAATATCCTGCAAATCATTCACTTGGGGAAAATTTGTCACGTCTGTGAAATCGAATCCTGAAAAATAAAAATGCCACACTCCGTCGATCCGGTCGCCATATTCCTCCAGTCCTGAAGAGTCTTGACGATTGTCTTCTATAAATTCATTGTATCGAGCAACCCAGCTGTTGAATTCCAACATGGAGTGGATTCCGGCAGTTCGTTCGTCTGTGATGTCTTTGTCGGGTCGATTTTCATCCCAGTTTTCCAAAGTCACAGGTCTAACAGTAGGACCCAATTCATCCATGGCTACTTCTATCGGCCATCTATAGGTGGGATAGGGTTGTTTCGTGGGTGAGGCGCTATCGGAGGTCTTTAAGGTGAAGGAGGTGACGTGTTGCAAGATGCCGTCATTGTCATAGAGTTGAATCTCCGTTATAGTCGGTCTGTAGGAATATTGCGAGTTGTAAATTCGGTTTGTGTGGTTTTTCCATGATTCGGAATTGTTTAAGTGGAGATTGGTCGGCACTAATACATACCAGGCCCTCTTGCGCTCGTCTTCCGGTGTTTTGTTGTCATTGGGATACATTGCCCCTTCCCAGGCATACCATTTCTTGGCCTCTTCCTCATCAATGGTTTCTCCATTGAAGGTATAGCCATCTTGATAAAACAACTGGGTGGTCCATCTAACAAAGTTGGAATAGGATATGATTCTGATATGGCTGATAGGCTGGTCGAGAACCACCACTATCGTTTCATCGTCTACCAAGTTTCCGTTTTCATCTTTACGCTTGGGGTTTTCGAAACCCGGACCTCTGGTGATTAAAAGTTCGCTGAAACAATGATACACAGCCCCGGATATGATGCCCTTAGTGAGGTCTCCCAAATTGGCCTCTCTCATCTGCACCATATCCCGGCAACGCGCCTTTCCATCCGGACCCTTCACCCTTAATTCCAGACCCTTGATATCGGGGAAGATATCGTTTGCCGTGCCCTGTAAGTTAGGGAATTGGGTAGTCGTGCTATTCGTGTAGCCGGTGCCCCAATACATGCTGCCTGTCCTATAATCCTGAAGCTCCACATATTCTTTCCAGTTAGGATAATTAGCCAAACTTCCCATGTCGGGAGTATAGGGATAATACATTAAGACACCCTGGCCGCTACGCATGCCCGGCGGATATATCTCTATCTCTTCATTCTCAAGGGTATAGGCCGTGACCACGCCCGCCGATGGATCATTGGGGTCTTTCTGATATTCCTGCTTGACGAAATACATCGGGATATTGATCAAGGGCCCACCGCGTCCGTCTTTCGTTGGAAGGTTGAGGTTGCCCCATCTGGTAAAAATTCCGACAGTGTCTTGATCTGTGAAGGTCACTGACGACCCTCCGATGCTCCAATTGTCATCGGGATCGGTCGAGAAACGGGTGGCCGGTTCCTGCAGTTCGTAATCCTTCATATAAATGGTGGCCCGAAGTTTGGTGCGCAACAAGTCGGCACCCGGATTCTGCGAGGGGTCGTCCATCGTGAAATCATCCTTACAACCGGTCAACAGACCAATGCCTGCGGCCATCAGTAAGAAGATTAGTATGTGTGTCTTTTTAGTCATGTCAGGTTTGATAGTTTTTGCTTACGGGTCTTCTGTTTCCGCTTCTTCTCCGGTGACGATCTCATAGAGTATCTTCGCTCCTCTGTCACCTGTAATGCCGTCTGGATAGGTGGATTGAAGTTCCCCTTCGAATTCCACCATCTTATTGTTAAGTTTAAAGGAGAAAGGAAGATTGCCGTTTCCTAAGGGCATACTCTCCTCAATATCTTCAGTATTCAAGATGATGTTGTCATTGAGGAAAAATATCCATCTTGCCGGAGTTATGCAATAATAACCATATCGGGCAAGCGCTTCCATATCGTTTCCGGAATTATACTCATCTATCAAAGCATAGAAATCTTCCGCCGAATCGATTCCGGAAGGCTTCTGAAGCCCCAGCAGGGTTTGAAGATCATCTGAAGATACTATAGTCAATTCCGTTTTGTCATACTGAATAAGAGTCAAAGTATAGGAATCTAAATTTCCGAGTTGGAGATTGAAGTCCACTCCGTAAAGAGCTCCTTGGAGGTCGGTGGTCGTGACGGTGATGTTACGACGCAGCGGGAAGATCCAGGCGCCCGTTTCCTCGGAGCCAAATTGGCCTAAAGCGCTTGTCTGGTTGGATTTAATTGCCTTTAGAAGATTCATGAAGTCATCTTGGGAATATAAACCCGATATTCTATTGGAAACTATACTATATAGCCCTTCGGCAGTAACGTTTTCTCCTCCCGGATTTCCAATCACTTTCACAGTCACTGTCGCCGGATCATATGCAAATTTGAAATTAGGATTTGAATAATCGGGAGGTATCATCTGGCCCACTATGGATTCATAGTTAAGAGTGAGGTCATCGGTGATCTTGAAGATCCATTGTTGGTCATCATCATTCCAGGCGCCATAGATGAATTGCTGCCAGAAATTGTTTTGATAGGCTGTAATAAGCTCGTTGAAATCCACAACTTTTTCCACACCCTGATTGGCCTCTGTCTGCACAATTTTGGTCAGGGTGGAACTTGCGATTCCCATCGACACCTTTGTGCCGTCGGGCATCAGATAATATTCATCACGGTTGCGGAAATCGAAGTTGAAGTTAGGTGTGTAAGTCGTTTCTCCATTTACTCCCAATTCCGTGCCGGGTATGCCGGGTATCATTTGGCCTACTATCTTGGATGCCTCGAACTCAAGGTTTCCGGTATTGATCATGAATTTCCATAGCCCGGTTTCTTCGTTCTCTATATACCCATACTTATGAAGCCAGAAATCATTGTTACGTTTGTAGTATTTAATAAGTTCATAAAGGTCGTCCTCTGAATAGATCCCCGACTGCTTGGCCATAGGATAGAATGTGCCCTTATAAACCCAAGGTTCCACTGTCACCGGTGCGAATTCAAGCTCCATTTCTCCCGGCTTCATTTTAGTAGTGAGGGTTATCACCTTGCCAGCATCGAAATTGAGGGTTTGCAAGGATTGGGGCTGATCCTCCCCATTGTCCATATACATAGTCACCGGAACGTTTCCCGAGAAATAAATCGAGTCCTGGTGTTCGTAACCCGTATTCAATCCTCCGTTTACATCGTCCTGTGGCACCGCGATCACTATCCTCGGTCGCTGGGTAGTTCCCTGTCTGAGTTTCTGCGGCACGAAAACAAAATCCTGAGTGGTGTAGGTGGTATTGCCGGTCGAGGTGTCCTCATCTATATCGGCCCAGTGGTAAAAGTTACCGTATAGGTCGGGGGTATTATAATCCTCGTCTGCTTCCGATCTCACCATTCTGAAATCCTGATATGGCACACTGAGGGTAGGACTGATGGTGGATGTATTTGTTCGCGTCTGAAACAACAATTCTCCCGAAAGACGCATGTAGGTCACCGGATCAAGAAGTATATCGGTGATTTTAACTGATGCGTGTTCAAGATTAATGGTCAGTGTTTCCGTTTCCTGCTCCGCATTGTTAGGTTCCACCACCACATTCAATATCAGGCGACACATCCGGTGGGTCAGGTTGAAGTTTATAAGATAGGTTCCGGTCTTTTCCAAGGTTTTACCCCACAAGAGGTCGTTGGTCCCGTTTTCCCTATCGAAGATTCCGGCCTTATAGGGATTTTCAGGGTATCGTTCCTTAATGTTGACGATCGAGTCAACGGCATTATTAGTGCCGTTGTAGCTGGTTGATGTCGCACTAGTGGTCAGGATTGGGCGATACATGAAATTATCGAGCACCAAAGGGGAGGGTGTAGTAGAAGGATACACGAAAATGCCGTCATCGGATGAAGTGCCGGTATTAGTCGGCGACCACACCAATTCCTTAGGAGCCTCCGGAGTGCCGGCATTCACAAATCCTGTCGTCTCCGAACCCTGATATCCGAAGGTCACATCTCCATAATGATACAAGTAGCGATAAACTCCATAAGCATCTGCTCCACTGTAGTAATAAGGATAAGTCAGGGTGAATTTTCCCTGGGTCACAGGACCCCTATCTATCAGGGTCCGTGTCTGTTCCGGCTCTTCTATCTTTGCCGAAATCATCACCACTCCATCCTTCATCACAGGATCGCCGGGGATTCTCAGGTCATCGTCCTTACACGACCCGGCCATCACCATGGTCAAGAGCGCGCCCGTGGCTATATATGAGAATAATTTATTCATCTTAGATTCAATCATTGGGTTCCCCTCTTTAGTCTTCCGGCTCCGGTTGCGGAGATTCGAGAGGGTCATCTTTTCGGAGGCCCATGTTGCTATTATACCATTGCTCCCAGTCTGTCACATTCGCGTTAAGCAATACGGCCTTCGCCCCATAGCGTGGGATATAGAGACTCAGATGCTGGAGTTCACCTTGGCCGATGCTCAGTTTTCCGCTGCCGATGAGCCCGGAGGAACTGTTGCCTGTAAAGACATAGACCTTCGGCACATCCCCTATGTTCTGACGGAAATAAAATCTCAGGAAATTAAGGTCGGTCCATATCTGGCCCTGAGGAAATTCATTATCTCCAATTGGATAATCCTGTCCGGAGGGGATAAGCGCGCTTAGGGTTATCTTCCAACATTCGTCATATTCCGGCAACTCCTGGGCCTCCGCGTCGCGGATATAATCAGAGACTCTCACTGTCACTTTGGGTGGCAAACCGTTTGTCTCCGGGTAATCTTCCGCTGTGGGCATATACATAGTGACATCGGTGCGCGGAGTTGTGGTCACAACGGAAGTCACCGGGGCCGAGTCTGAGCTACGGCCTCCATACCAGTTCACGCTGTAACGATTATAAACGTTTCTGACCACTCCCTTTATCAGTGCATCCGCCGGGAATCCTGACCTGAAGGGCACTTTCTTGTTCCCCTCCATGATCGAATCATTGGGATTATAGACAGGCACATAAAGGGTGACTTTAAGATAAGAGGCTAGATGGAATAGTTTGAATTTCAGACGCTGGCCTGATTTTGCACTCGAATGGTAGGCCCCGATAAAATTCGATTTTCTTAGGGCTTCCTTCGTGGTCTGGTCGGTCTCCACTTTGAAATCCACATTCCCCGTCTCATCGAAGGGCAAGATGTTGTTGTAGGGATAATATAGGGCATAGAGTACGTAGCCTGTGTTGTTCTTACCCCAAAATTTAATGTGGTCCCAGTTCATCTTCTTCAATGTGTCGGTGGGAAAGAAATTATAACCCCCCGGTTCATCTTCCCACACCGCTGAATATCTATTCTGATAATAATAGCGGTAGAGGTTAGGATATCCCTCGGCAAAACGCTCCCTCATGTCTTGGTTCATATTCTCAGGGAAATTTTCGGGCGAAACACCCTGAAAGGGCACGAGTTTGCCCGACACCAGCTGCGAGAAGAAAAGCGTGTCGACTCTGCCGCCGGGTTCATTGTGGAACATGTCGTCGAGAAGCAGGGCCACCTCATTGAGGTCTTTATGGTTTGCGGGGTCTTCTATTTCGATCTCAATGTCTCCTTCTCCCTCTTGTCCCTCTTCGGGTGAAAGTCCATCTTCGTCGGCAAACATAGCGCTAACACCCTCAAGAGCCACAAGATCTCTCTCGGGCATCTCGGGACTCTCCTCCCTGTCTATACACCCGGAGAGAAAGGTCAAAACTAAGGCTGTCAGACCTGTGTAAAGAATCTTTTTATTCATCAAGTAATGTATCCTCCAGGACTGTCCCGGTAGTGTGGCCCTCCACCCAGTCTTCTATCTGGGCATAGGCGCCTACATCAAGGGCATCCCTCAGTTTAATCGTTATAAATGTGTTGGTGTTTCGGAACATTGAACTCAGGTTGCCGATCTGAGTGTCTTTCACTGCCGCCAGTTGGCCGTTATCTCCGCTAACCATATAAAGTTTCAGATAATAAGCCTGCAATTCCTGATTCTCGGTAAACTCTCCTTGGTCGTCAAACATGGGAAACTCCACCATATAACGGCTTTCCGGCAGATAGAAATATCCTGTGGGCAACTCTCCCGGATCTCCTTGCACGGCATTGCCCGAAGAATTTTCCGGCACTTCCCAGGGTTCATTTGAATCCTCCACCAGTTCTATCACTCCGTAGCGCTTCCCGTTGTCCATGACTTCCCCCTCAGGGTCGTAGGCAAAGGCATCGGAAGGAACCGTATAATCATTCATCCACCCGTAGCTCGTGCTGAATGCGAGATTTTCATCCGGTTTCGGAAAGCCATAGGAAGCCTCTGAAACTTTCGAGAGCCAGTCGATCCACCAGATCTTTTTCAATGCACCGAAATCTTTATAGAGGTCTTTGCCTCCCACTTGTGCGAATAAAAACATATCGGAGGCCATGCCGCCAAGCTTAAACGACAGAATTTTCACCGGGTCGGGGCGATAGTTCTGAAATGTGAAGCGTATCTTCGTAGCTGCCGGCACAAGATACATCATTCCATCTAAGAAATTGATGCCTGCAGTTGATTTCCCCGTTGCTATGTCTTCCCCTGAGGCCATCTCCACCTCATAGTAGGAAGTGTAAGGCAGGAAAATCACGTTGCGCTCTCCTCCGCCGCTAAGTTGCTGGGAAGTCTGCAAATAAGTGGGAGTGTAGTAAAGCGTGTTGACCAACGCCTCAAACTCTGCTCCCTTGGGATCGTCTTCTTCCGGCGCCAGCAAGGGATAGTCAAGATTGGCTATGTAGTCGGCTCCGTAATAATTAAGAAAATCATGGAGCGTCATCCCCTCTTCTATACCATCCGGCAATTGCATGTCGGTCTGAAATTTAATATCTTCCACCATTGTTTCGTTGGCCACAAGATAGAATTTCTTCAAGCCCGGCACGGTGTTGCGTGTTATGATCCAGCGGAAGGTGGAAGCCATCTCTCCTCCTCCTCCAAACATGTCGCCCGATTGGGGATTGCCCTGAAAGTTGAAATATTGGTTGTATTCAACGTAACATTCGGTCGTCCCATCGTCAAGCTCCACCTCATTGAGGATAATTATGCGCAATGACTTTATCATTTCAGTCACATCCTCTGAAGCCACGCCTAAAGTCAAGGGCGAAATATTGAGGCTTATCCGCGGACTCTGGGTCAGGATTTGTTCCTCCTCAGGAGTCTCAGGCGTATCTTCGCTGCGACAGCCACTGATCATCAGAACAATACCTGCAGCTAAGAAAGGCAGACGGCTGAAAAATGATTTATGTCTCGTTAGTTGATTCATTAATTCCGGTTTTTTCCAATAAATGAAGGATGAGGCATGAGAGAAAAAATTTCAAGCCTACGACTCAATCAGTCTCCGAGTCCGTAGTCGTTCAAGACTATCCTCCATGCATTGATATAGATGTATGTGCTGACCCACCTCTGGTTTTCATCAACGAAGAATGTGAGGATATACTCATCTTCCCGATCGAGGAATTCCTGGTCGCTCATCTCATGGTTGTAGGCCAGTTGATAATACTCTTTCGACAACAGAGCATATTGGATCACCGGGATTTTGTTGATCACTTTCTTGTTGGCCTTGAGGTCGGTCACAGTCAGGAAAAATTCCTTGGAATGGTCGGCCATCATACGCGACACGCTCAGGTCCGCTATAACTCCCTGGGTGCTCACCAGATTGTTCATCCCGTCGCTGTCGGGCCTGTTTACATCCGCAATGCCCGGCAGAAGATCCCATTGTTGATACACCACCTCCGTAGATCCTATCAGACTATTGTCGTAGGCAAGTTCTCCGTCGCTGTCAGTTATATTAAACTGAAATTGCTCCGGATCCATGTCTTCGGCCGACAATTGTTGAAGGATGATGCGGATATGGTTGGTATCTTTGGTGAGATACATCGTGTAGTAATGGCTCGAGCCGTCTTGAGCATCCGGAAGTTCAACCTCCATGTTCCCGTGGTACATAAAAAAGAGACGCTGGTCGGAAAACACGGGATACTCATCCGTGGAGGTTGTGTTGAGGGTGCAGGTCAACTCATCGATGGTGGTCACTCCGGGTGTCGGAGTCGGAACCGTAAAGGAGGCCATATCCTCTCCATCGTTGTAGAGTCCACACCAGGCTACAAGCTGATAGGTGCCCGGCTCGAGATCCAGCTCGAGATTATAGCCCGGCTCCGCCAAGGCTTCTCCTCTGTCGGTGTATTCTTTCACAAACAATCCCTTGCTGTCGAACACGTAAAGATTGTAGGAAGTCACCTCTGAGGAAAAGGCATCGGCCCATTTCAAGTTTAGGTCATACACGAAGTTCAGATAATAATGCACTTCGCAATCCCCTTCGTCATCGAAGACGGGATTGTGGCATGAACTCATCAGTAACGCCGTGGCTGCCGGTAGTAAAAGAATTTTTTTAATTTCATTGGATTACTCTCCATTCAATTTAGCTTACTTTTCAATTTCAGCTTTGAGGTTTACCACTCGAACTCATAGGAGTCGGTCACCAGACGCCATGAAAGAACTTCGATCTTGGCTGAAAGGTTGTTGCCGTCAGGGGCAGTGGGTTCCGGATAGATTTTTTCATTAGGATCCCAAACCGGAGTGCCCAGACCTTTCAGTTTGTCAACTGTGGTAGAATAGATATGGTTTCTCACAACCCCATAGTAACCGGGAAAGTCCAATGCGCCGAAATGTCTAAGGGTGAGATAATAGTAAGTGTAGCCATTATTCCAGATCATTGCATCTCCGAATACACTCTCTATATATGCATTGATGGAATTGGAATTCACCACTGTATAGTCGTCCGGGGTGGCATTTTCCGGTTTCTAGTTGTTGCTGAGGTGATACCATGTCAATCCGGCTGCATTCAGGGTAGGACTGTTGGCTGCTGTGCCCTCGGCTGATGTCAACACAGCGTAGGAGGTGTAGTTGGGGGTTTTGGAGAAGAGAGGGCTCTTACTGTAGAATTGTGAACTGGTTTCGAAGGTGATCTGCTCGCCGCTGATATGGGTATAGTGAGGCACAAATGAATCTCCGGCTGTTTCCCTTTCGCTCTCGTTGTCGATGTAATAGAGATCAAGCATGGATGCGGCAAGGTTTGCGAGACCCGGTAACGTGAAATAGATGCCGTTCCAGTCTGCCACCGTAATTTCCTCTCCGTCTTCGTTCACCAGCTGGGCGGCGAAAATCACCGATAACCTCTGATTTCCGGTTCCGTTCCGTCGCCCGTTCCGGCAGGACCCACCGACGGTTCGTTGGATGAGCAACTTGCCAGAATAGCTCCGAGCAAGATGGGGGTAAATAATTTTTTCATTTTATGATGTTGGTTTAATTTTCTTTTGTATGATATTTAAAGATGGCCTCTCGGGGACGCGACCTTTTAATAAAATAGAGGGGAATAAAATGGTTTGTCCCTTATTTCCCAAGAATAGCTTTGAAACGCTCGATCATCACGTCGGTGCCCTCCAGGCCTGATGCCTTTGCAACTTCAAGCAGGGTCAGACCCTCTTCGTAATTTCCTTGCATGCCTTTCAGGATGCCGCGTGCATAGACGGCACGTGGAGAATCACCGGCCTTGGCAAGATATCTCTCCGCATAATTGAGGTCGCCTCGCGAAAGGGCATTGTTGGCTGCATTCAGATTCGCGATCTCATCTTCGGGATACATCCTGACGGCGATTTCAAACACTTCATTGTATTCTTCGCTTCCCGCCGGCAAAGCAGCCGCAAGCCTATACATCTCGCTAAGCGACAGCTTCTGAGGCTTCGTCTTTATGATCTCGGCGATCTCGGCGATGTTTGTGAATTCCCTGATTTGATATTGAATCAGATAGTCGGAATGGCGCAACGCCGGATAAACGTTTCTCAGCAACCATTCATATTCCTTGGGGAAATCGGTCTTGATTTTAGAATTGCGGGCATAGGGCTCTATGTTCGAGTTCACAATCGCCAGAATCTCATCTTTGTGGGCTATATTATTGTTTTCCAGCCATTCCCTCAAACCTTTCCAGTCCACAGGATCATAATCGGTCTGAATAAAGTCTTTCGGGAATTTATAAAGATTGGTCACATATTCTTTCAGAGCGATTGTTCTGTTTTTTGCAAGATAAACGTTGTTGTCGTAGGGGCCTTCCGGCGAAGCGGTACCCGCGATATGGATGCTAGTCACAGTGATGTCGGGATCATTCTTCACAGAATCGATTGTGGCGATGATTTTACCAAGCTCGTAGGTGTTGTTACGGTATTCCGGATAGATCACAATCTTATTTACGGGGAAATCCACGTAGGCACGTCCGCTAAGTTCGCGCACCTTCACCCCTTCGTCGATTGCAGCCATATATAGCAGCTGCGGAGCTTCCATCTCCGGGGTGAGCGGCTCGCTATAGGCCACGAGCATCTCCGACAGAGACTCTCCCTCGTTGCAGCCGGCGCAACCATAGAAATCTTTCTTCACCATCAGATAGGAATTCTGCAGACCGTCGGTGAATTCGAGATGCTGTTCGTAGGCCACCGGGGCCATATCCTTTTTATATTTCAAGGCTATCTCATTGTCGGGCCCAACGGTCTTCAAGATGCCTCGCTGATGCTGGATCCAGGCCCTCTTTCCATAGACCGCTACCGGTGTCAATGAAATAGTGTCGCCTCCGGCTACTACAAGAGGGGTAAACACTGCAGCCTGGTCGCTCTTCAAACTTAAATCGTTGAAGTCAAAATCAATACCTACAGTCAGAAGACTTCCGTTTCTCACAAGAGAGGGCGAGGTCAGGAAATATCCGGCCCCTGCATTATCCTGGGCCTTTGCCGGAGCAAACATCAGCATACACAGGAGGCTGACACCTATTATTCTGGTTTTTGATATTATATTATAAAGTGGTTTCATCTTTTTCCTTGGATAATGCTTAGAATATATACATTACGTTAACGGCAAGTTTAGTCGGCCCGACATAGTTGTGGGGGCGGTTGCTCTCCAATTTCTTGCCGCAATTCTCGCATGAGAATTTGTCGTAGCGGGTATATAGCCATCCCACTCCGATCTCGGCCTCGATGTTCCAATGTTTAGCCACGGGCCAGGCATAGCCATAAGCTATACCGGCTCCTGCCGCCCAGCCCTGATATCGGTAATCAGTCAGATTCTTGAATTTCGATCCTAAAAAGGTGATGTTGTTGTGAAGGTTTCCGAAGTTGTATTGGCCGCCGAGGGCGTGAACCCCAAGGAAGTGTCCCGCGAATCGGTCGCAAAACCAATAACGGGCCTCAGGTTGGGCTAACCAATGTTTCCACACATGATGGTTGACACTCCAGAAATTCACCTCTCCTGTCAGATCCAACGACCAATGAGGCGCCAAGCCTATTTCAACTCCTAAATTCGGCGACAATAGCGCGTCGGGGATCACATTCGTTTTGATACCCACCTGCGCCGACACCGTCTGGCCAAGACTTGCCAAGGCCAATAGAATAAGTGCCGGTAGTTTTTTCACTTTTATTCTCGTTTTATAATTTATTTCTCTTAATGAAGCCCTTTATCCAATTTCTTATCCTCAATTTCCTTTAATGGTAGATTTTTTTCTTTTATCTATTCCAAGCTATATATAGGATTTAAGAAATTGGGTTAAGGATGAGTCCCGGTTTTTTCCCGGCAGCTACGCTTCTCCCGAAAGCGTTCTGTCTTGTTTCAGAACTCCACAATCATGAATCATGGTGTTGATTTTATTTTTTAGCTCGAAAAATTAGAATCGTTTCGTTGATAATTTTCTAACAAAAAAACTCTTTTCCTTTATAAAAAATCTTACAGATTATCCTCAAAAGCGTCCAACCTGAAAACTCTCTTCCTTAGGGGCGGAAACATTCCTGTTTCTGCAAATATCTGAGACCTAAAGCAAAAAGACCCTCTTTAGTCATTTTAAGGATTATCCAAAGAAAATCTTACAAAGTAAACTAATTTTTACCATATCTTTGATATTTACCTCACGGCTTTCCGTAAACCATCTTCCAAATGGGAGGGGGTTTTTATTGATAGCCAATAAGTTAGCTTTTAGTGTTAAAATATGTAAAAAACATATGTTTCTATCTCTAACTAAGGGACTTGCCAAAAATTTTGCGTTTTTTCTTAATTCTTCGTATTATTGCATTCCACTATGCCCCAATCATTAACTTTAAAACTTCTAACCCCCCAAACCCTACCCCTCCCATGATCCGTTTTGTCAATGCTAAAATAAATATAGGACTCAATGTGGTTGCCAAACGTCAGGATGGCTATCATGACCTCGAGACCGTGTTTTATCCCGTAGGCCTGGAATGCGGACTCCCCCATCAACCACAACCTTTCGACGATATCCTCGAAGTGGGCTATCAGCCCGGAGATATTAGCGGCTGCCGGTTTCAGTTTCTCGGACGTCCTATCGATTGCCCTCCAAAGAAAAATCTTGTAGTAAAGGCCGCTTCTCTATTCCTCCGACATTACAATGAGGATTTCGACGACCTCGGAAACTACGGTATGTTTGAAATATCGCTCGACAAACATCTACCCGACGGGGCAGGACTCGGAGGCGGAAGCGCCGACGCTGCCTTCACTCTGCAATTGCTCAACGAAACCGTCGGCAAAAAATATGACGACCGGCAACTTGCCGAAATGGCACTCAAACTGGGGGCAGACTGTCCTTTTTTCCTATATAATAAACCCTGTTTCGCTGAAGGGATCGGCGAGGTGTTAAATCCCATCAACTTATCCTTAGAGGGCTACACACTCCTTATCGTCAAGCCGGATATTCATGTATCAACGGCTGATGCCTTTGCAGGAATTGTGCCTAAAAAACCTGAATTCGACCTCCGCTTTCTCCCTTATCTTCCAATAGAGGACTGGAAGAACAAAGTGGTCAACGATTTCGAATCCACAGTCTTCGCAAAGCATCCCGAACTCGGGATATTGAAACAATCGCTCTATGACGGCGGCGCAATCTATGCCTCAATGACGGGAAGCGGCTCCGCTATCTACGCTCTTTTCGATTCCGCCGACTTGGCTCGTAAAGAAAGAACCCGACTCGAGTCAACTTATCAGGCCATTTGGTTGTTTGGTTTATAAAAGGCAAAAATTTTCTTTAAGTCATTTCGACTGTTTTAAGGTTTGATTGCCTTTTTAACATTTTTTTGGCTTAAAATTTGCATTATTTAAAAACCATACAACTATGACACACAAGAACAAAAATAAATTCCACGGACAAAAAATGAGTCAGGAAAACCAAAGACCTCAGGAAGCCGACGAATTAAAGAAGCAGGCTCAGGAGCCTCAAATTGAAGAAGCCGAGGCCGAGGAGGTAGTGCCTGAGGAAGTCACGGCTGATGCGCAAGAAGCCGAAAAAGATGCTTGCGAAGATGTAGAAAAGAGGGTTGCCGAGCTTGAAGAGCAGCTTCAAAAAGAGAAAAAAGAATATCTCTTCTTGATGGCTGAATTCGACAATTTCCGCAAACGCACGCTCAAGGAAAAAAGCGACATTATCAAAAACGCGGGAGAGAATGTTCTTAAAGGCCTCCTTCCCATAATGGATGATTTCGAAAGAGGCATCAAAGCTGCTGAAAACAGTCCCGAAGCCGACTCAGTGAAAGAGGGTGTCAACCTGATTTATAATAAATTCAAGAATTACCTGAAACAAAATGGCGTTAAGGAATTCGATCCTGATGACGACACGTTCGATCCCGATAAACATGAAGCCATTTCAGTGGTTCCGGTCCCCGACGAGTCCAAGAAAGGAAAAATCCTCGACACGGTTGAAAAGGGTTATAATATCAACGACAAGGTGCTTCGCCACGCCAAAGTGGTGGTAGGCCAATGAAACGGAAATACTCATAACGAATAACCACTTTTTCAACCCAAAACCTTAAACCATAAACCCTAAACCAAATCCCCTCCCCTCATTCCCCTATGGCTACGAAAAGAGATTACTACGAGGTGTTAGGCGTTCCGAAAAACGCAAGCGCCGATGAAATAAAGAAGGCTTATCGCAAATTGGCCATCAAATACCACCCTGACCGCAACCCCGACAACAAAGAGGCTGAGGAAAAATTCAAGGAGGCAGCCGAGGCCTACGATGTGCTAAGCGATGCAGACAAACGTGCGAAATACGACCAGTTTGGCCATTCAATGGGGCCACAGGGCTTCGGAGGCGGCGGAGGTGGATTCTCCGGCGGCGGAATGTCGATGGAAGATATTTTTGCTCATTTCGGAGATATCTTCGGTGGCAGAATGGGTGGAGGCTTTGGAGGTTTCGGAGGCTTCGAGGGAGCCACAGGGTCCGGGCGGCGTCCACGCAAGCAGAGGAATAAAGGCACCGACCTCAGAATCACGGTAAAGGTGAATCTGAAAGACATTATGAACGGAGTCGACAAGAAACTCAAAATTCCTCGTTTCGTGGCTTGTTCGGCATGCAGCGGCACAGGAGCAAAAAACGGGACAGCATTCCACACATGCTCTCACTGCCATGGCACAGGCCATATCTCCCATGTGGAGCAATCGATATTCGGACCCATGCAGACAGAGTCTGTCTGCCCTTCTTGTAATGGTGAAGGAAAAATCATTTCCGAGAGTTGCGCCTCTTGCGGCGGTTCCGGAGTTGAAAAGAAGGAGGAAATCGTCAGCTTCCATATCCCGGCAGGAGTCACCGACGGCATGGTCCTCACAATGCGCGGCCAGGGCAACGCACCGAGACATGGTGGCGTTAACGGCGACCTACTGATTGTGATCCAAGAGGAAAAAGACCCCGATCTGATCCGCGACGGCAACGACCTCATTTACAATTTGATGCTCGATATTCCCACAGCTGCCCTTGGCGGCAGTGCTGAAGTGCCAACTGTAGAGGGACGCGCTCGCCTCAAGATTGCAGCCGGAACTCAACCGGGCAAAGTGTTACGACTGCGTGGAAAGGGACTGCCGCAAATGAACAGTAACGTGAAGGGCGACCTCCTCGTAAATGTGATGGTCTACATCCCGGAAAATCTGACCGATGCTGAAAAGGCCGCTATAGAGAGCCTCAAAAACGCTCCCAATGTTGTGCCGACTGAGTCTACATCTAAAAGAATTTTCTCACGGCTACGCCATATCTTCAACAAAGAAAATCGAGGCGAGTGATTTTCCTCCTCTCAAGATTTTCTTTTGTAAGTCTCATAATGATATCCAAGGCCCTCCGGAGTCTCCTCCCGAGGGCTTTTTTCTATCAGTTGCCACCCTTCAGAGAGATCCAAGTCTAAAAATGCGTCGGCTTCGACGCTCTCGGCATCAACCCGGGTAAGGAAAAGATCCGACACATGGGGCAAAAAGGCTCCATAGACTTCCGCGCCCCCGATGATAAATGGATTCTCTCCGGCCGTTATTTCAAGAGCCTCTTCAACCGATGAAACCTTTTCGGCACCCGGCGTAGCATAACCCTCCCGGCGACTCAGGATGATGTTGCGGCGTCCCGGCAACGGCCGTTTAGGCAAAGATTCCCATGTCTTGCGGCCCATAATCACCGGATGGCCCATTGTCAGAGCCTTGAAGCGCTTAAGATCCCCTGAGATATGCCATATCAAGGAACCCTCCCGGCCGATTTCCCCGTGGCGCCCCAAGGCCACGATTAAGTTGACTCCGCTCATCTGACACATATCTTCCAACTCTTACCCCCTCGTTTGGCTATGCAGATTTCCCCTCGCTTTGGAGAAGGAATCCTTAAGCCTTGAAGGTTATAATATTCTATGGGTGAATCGCTATTGTCAGGATATAATTCCTCGATTCCGGCACCGGCATAATCGGGCAATGGAGCGGCAGGCGTTGAGTCTCTGTCCGGCTCGGGGTAAACTCCGCCTGTGAAATCTCCAAATGGACCCTTAAGCCATTCAACTTTTGCTTTTATATGGTCACTAACTCCCCGGAGTTTCGAGGCCATGTCGCTATTATCGGCCACCGACTGCCCTCCATCCGGATGGGGCACTCCCTTCCAACGGGCATGGTCACGGATCGCTCCCGCAGAAATATGGGCTGCAAATTCCTCCATGTCGCCCCAGATTTCGGAGAATCTTGAGCTCATAAACCATAGCCATGTCTCCTTCATCTTGTTGTTGAATGCAGCATTTTCTCGAATTGAAGGAATCCAGGTGTTGCCAAAGGGGTCGCAATGATAGAAGAAATCGTCGGTTCGGCCCCGGAAGGCGTTTCCTGCATCCCATAGGGGTGAAAAATGCCATTTCTCTCCCTCTCCCCTGTCGCGAAACAGATAGGTAGACCCGTGATATGACTCCGTGTCGCTCACAATCTCCTCCACGAGATAATATCTGACAGCATCGTCAAGATCAAGATAGCTCCAAAGAGTGTCGTCGTTGGAGCCAACGGCATTATTGATTGCCTCAAACTGATCGGTCACAAATCTTTTCTGAAGCTCCGAATATATCTCAGGGGTGTCCCAGGTGATGCGGAGAAGGTCGAGTTGCTCTCCATCCACCCATGATTTCTCATAGAGCTGGATCTGGTTTTCTTCATAATAATTATCAAGCTCCACGATGTATCCTCCCGACACTTTCTCACTATCGCTCTCATTGTCGTCGAGCTCGGCAATCTCTATTCTCCCCTCGTCAGCTCTGATAGATTCAGTCAGGAAGTAGAGACCGCGATAGTCGCCGTTGACCACCAGCTCCACAGGCTGCATCTTAGGGGTCCAGGGCAAACCGATTTTCTCTCCCAGTTTGAAGGAGACAAAGTTTCTCAAATATCCGTTGTCATCATCAGGATGAGAAAGGAGGGCGTAATGCTTGTTTTTCGCCGGAGTCAAACCGAGTAAATTCTGCTTTTTGTCTAATTTGATCTTGAAGGGTTTCTTTGAAAACCCGATCCGGGTCCAGTTGCCACGGGCCTTTATCTGGAGGGCCAAAGGCTCCTCCCGACTCCCTATCGATTCGGCCCCAAACTCTTTCATCCATTCACATCCGTTAAGGTCTATCCAATATTCCGCCTCAGAAAAATAGTCTTTATGGGGCAGATTATAGTCTATAACCTCATCATTGAAGGAAGCGTGGCTCTCATCGCTGTAGACGTTGATATACATCACCGGGAGCGTCCCTGAAACCGGATTGTCTACAACATCGCCTCCGGAATTTATCTCAAACTTTACATCCAAAGTCTCATCCGAGGTATTTTCTTCGCTATACTCAAAGGATATGGTTCCCTCATAGATACCTTTCGTCAGAATATTTGATCCCTTTTTCTTTAACTTCAAAGTCGAGTTTCCATCAATTGAAACTCCATCAGCCTCCCCTCCGAAGTCGAAATCCCATTCTTCGTCGCCTATCTTGAACTTCCCTTCAGGCACTATATTCCCTGCCCCGATTTGAAGAGTGTAGGTTGTGCCGGTCCGATCAAACCGATAAGCTTCGTCCGGTTGCCAGTTTTCTCTGCCGAAAGTGCCACGCAGATAGACAATTGGCATACCCTCCGAATCTTTGACAGCCCCTTTAGAGGGGAAAAACGACATAAGCAACGGAAGAGAAACCGCAAGGCATTTTAAACTCAGGTTTTTCATGATTTTTTCTTAGGGTAGATTTAAAGAAGGTAGATTTAAGATTTGTAATAGAAACCTATTAGTTTAAGGGTTTGGCACTATTGTGGACCGATGCCACGGCCCTGCCTGATGGCTCGTTTTGGTTTTGGAAAGAGGCATCCCAAGCAAGGGCTTCTGCCGTGCTGCATGCCACCGAAGGCACCGAAGGCACGCATGCTGCAGCCGTGGCAGAGGGGAAATGTTCTTCGAATATCGACCGATAGAAATATTCCTCCTTGTTGCGGGGCGGATTCACCGGGAAACGGAGATGGGCTGTCTCCATCTGTTGGTCGCTAACCTGTGAACTTGCTATATCCCTAAGCGTATCGATCCAGGAATAGCCGACACCGTCGGAGAACTGTTCCTTCTGACGCCAGGCCACTTCGGCCGGGAGAAGGTCTTCAAAGGCTTTTCGTAAAGCCCATTTCTCGATTTTGCCATTTTTGCCCGACATCTTTTCTTCAGGATTGAAGCGCATGGCGATGTCGATAAATTCTTTGTCAAGGAAAGGCACCCGGCCCTCAACACCCCAAGCCGACAAAGACTTGTTGGCCCGCAGGCAGTCGTAGAGATGAAGTTTCGAAAGCTTCCTGACTGTCTCTTCATGGAATTCCTTGGCATTCGGAGCCTTGTGGAAATAGAGATAGCCGCCGAAGAGCTCGTCGGCACCCTCGCCTGAGAGCACCATCTTGATGCCCATCGACTTTATCACACGAGCCAGGAGATACATGGGAGTGGAGGCCCTGACTGTGGTCACGTCGTAGGTCTCTATATAATAAATCACGTCGCGGATGGCGTCAATACCCTCCTGGATGGTGAAATTTATCTCATGATGGATGCTTCCGATGTGGTCGGCAACCTTTCTGGCGGCTGCCAGGTCGGGGGAATTCTTGAGCCCCACTGCAAAGGAGTGGAGCCTTGGCCACCATGCCACGCTCTTATCTTCATCCTCGATGCGTTTCGGGGCATATTGGGCCGCGAGAGCCGAGATAATCGATGAGTCGAGGCCACCCGAGAGGAGCACCCCATAAGGCACGTCGCTCATAAGCTGACGTTTCACAGCATCGCTCAGTCCCTTCCGAAGGTCTTCAACATTCGCAGGGTTGGACTTTACATTTTCATAATCTGTCCATTCACGGTTATACCATTTGACGAATTTTCTTTCCTGGCTGTCGAAATAATGGCCCGGAGGGAAAGGTTCGATGACATTGCATTTCCCTTCAAGAGCCTTCAGCTCGGAGGCAAAATAACGTTGGCCCTCTTTATCCGTTCCCGTGTATAGAGGTATAATGCCTATGTGGTCGCGGGCCACAAGCCAATAATCCCGTCCCTCGTCATAAAGGGCAAAGGCAAAAATCCCGTTGAGGTCTTCGAGGAAATCTTTTCCCTTTTCTTCATATAGGGGGAGAATCACCTCGCAGTCGCTCCCGGTCTGGAATTCATATTTTCCTTTAAATCGCTCTCTTATGCTCCGATGGTTGTAGATCTCTCCATTGACGGCCAAAATCACCTTTCCGTCGGGACTCTTAAGAGGTTGTGAACCTGATTCAGGGTCGACTATTGATAAGCGTTCATGGGCCAGAATCGCCTTTTCACCCGTGTGAATGCCCGACCAGTCAGGACCACGATGGCGTATCTTCTTCGCCATTTTCAAAACGTCGCCTCTTTGCTCCTCCGCATTGCATTTTATATCGAAAACACCTACTATTCCACACATATTTCCGTTAAAATTAGAATTTACCTTTCGTTATTTCATTTTAAACCATTTAGACTGCAAATTTACAAATTTTGATTGATTCCCCCAACCACCTCTCTCTCCAGCTTCAGGAGGCTCTCTTTTTTATCAAGCCCTCCCGTGTAACCTCCAAGACCGGAAACAGCCACAACCCTGTGGCAAGGAAAAATAATGGAAAGGGGATTTGACCCGCATGCCTGAGCAAGGGCCCGAAAAGATTTCCCGGCGCCACACTTTTTCGCAAGGCTTTTATATGTTGCCACTCCTCCGAAAGGAATCTCAGCCATGACAGACCATACCCGCCTCTGAAATTCCGTGCCCATGGGATCAAGCGGAAGATCAAAGATCTGTCTTTCTCCACGAAGGTATTCTTTCAGTTGCGTTGCGGCCTTCTCCACCACTTCCACATCACACGGCTCTGCATCCTCTTGACACTTATTCCTCTGATATTTCCTTTGGCTATCCTTCGAATCCCAACCGCAATAGGTCAGTTTCCCTTTCCGGGAAATCAAAATCAAAGTGCCAAACCTGGTTTCGAGCCTCTTTTCAATAGCCACCTCAGAAAAATTTTAACTTCAGTTTCAGCCTTTATCAGACACAAGTTGTTAAACCGGGGCAAAAGTAAAAAATAATCACCTTTATCAAGCCATTCCTTCAACCATTTTCCCCCTATCAACGTTATATTTTAAAGTTGGTGAGGTTTTTGCCTCGCCTTTTGTAACGTGTAAAAAATTAAAAAATTTAGAAATATGGATAAATTAAGCTACGCATGGGGCATGGCTATGGGCCAGCAGCTCCGGGGAATGGGAGTTAAAGACCTTAATAAAGAGGATTTCGACGAAGCTGTTCATGCCTCTTTCGAAGGAAAGGAAACAAAACTGACTCCTGAAGAGGCTCAGAAGGTGCTCAATGATTTCCTTATGGAGCTCAACAAGAAAAACGAGGCAATCGCAAGAGAGGCCGGCGACAAGTTTCTTGAGGCCAACCGCAAGAACCCCGGGGTCCATGTGACTGAATCGGGTCTGCAATACGTCGTAGTTAAAGAGGGTGAAGGAAAACAGCCTACAGCCACTTCTGAAGTGACCGTTCATTACACAGGAAAACTTCTCGACGGCACTGTTTTCGACAGCTCGATCAACCGTGGAGAACCGGCCACTTTCCCTCTCAACAGAGTAATCCCGGGTTGGACTGAAGGACTTCAGCTTATGAAAGAGGGCGGGAAATACACCTTCTTCATCCCAAGCGACCTCGCCTACGGACCCAATGGAATACCCAACGTGATTCCGCCTCATAGCACTCTAATCTTTGACGTAGAACTAATTTCAGTGAAATAACAAAATGAAAAAGAATCAAATCATTTATCTCGCCTCCTCCATGCTTCTTGCCGGAGGCCTATTGGCCTCTTGCGGCAACAAGAAGCCCGAAACCTTAAAGGAAGAGGCTACTCAGGAGGTTTTCCTCCCCGACGAGAAAGAGACAGCTCTCGACACTTTGCAACAGATCGACGAGATGGTAGAGGCCGTAGAAGCCCCTGTCAAGGGTATTAACGGCACCAAATATGACGCTGCATTCTTCCAAAATGCCGCCAACAAGGCCGACAAGGCTTCCGCGGATAAGTATGCCCAAACCGCTTCGGGTCTAAAATATGTAATCGCAGAGCCGGGTAAGGGTAAAAGTCCGAAGGCCACTGACACTGTGACAGTCCACTATGTCGGGACTCTCACCGACGGAACCCAGTTTGACAGCTCAATAGACCGCGGCCAGTCAATCGACTTCCCCCTCGGAGCCGTTATACCGGGATGGACCGAAGGTCTCCAATATATGCAGGAGGGTGGAACTGCCGTTTTCTATATTCCCTCTAACCTGGCTTACGGCCCGCGTGACCTCCCCGGAATCCCGGCAAATTCCGACCTTATATTCTGGGTGCAGCTCCTTCAAGTCAACTAAACTATGAGAATGTCAAGAAGATTCATTAATTTTGCATTGTTTTTCTGCATCGCCTCTCTTGCTTGCGGCCTATCGGCCTGCAAAGGAAGGACCCTCGACAACGTGGAACCCACAGGCGACACCATCGAGGTGGTGATTATGCAGGACACTCCATCTGAATCTCAAACACAAACATTAAACGAATGAAAATTTTAAGACTTTTACCCGTAGCAGCCCTCGCCTTAGCTGCCGTGTCTTGTCAGAACGGCACCGGCGGCGGTCTCTCCGCTACTTCTTCCGAGACCGACTCCTTGATGTATTATCTCGGACAAATGAACGCCTCCGAATATCTCCGTGAGGCTAACCGCGACACCACCCTCAAGGAAGTAAGCCAGAAGCAAGCTTATATCAATGGTGTCCGCGCCGGTCTCGCAGCTCTCAAGGAGGGCAACGAAGCCTACAACAAAGGTGTGATGCTCGGTATCCAAATGGCCGACCAGATGATTAAGTTCTCCGAAAGCATGGATGTGAAAATCAATCGCACTTCTTATGTGGGGAGTCTTTCAAGCGCCGTGATGGCCGACACTATGCCCAACACTGCAGTGGCCCAGTCTGAATTCCGCAAAGTCATGCAGAACATTGAGCAGGCTAAAGACGAGAAAGACAAGGCAGCAAGCCGCGCAAGCCTTAAGACTGTAGCAGAAGCAGCCGGACTTCCCAAAGTGAGCGACGATCTCTACGGAAAAGCCACCGACACCACCGACGGTGAGGCCCTCACTAAGGGCGACGAAGTAACAGTTGTGACCCAAATCACCAAAACTGACGGTGAAGAGCTTCGCCTGCCGCTTTCCCCGAAGGGTAAAATTGGCAATAACCGTAATTTCCCCGAGCCCATCTCTGAGGCTATTCTCACTCTCAAGAGCGGAGAAACGGGCGAATTCATGACCACAGCTTATGCTCTCCTTGGACAACGCGCCAAGCAAATGGGCCTCGAGCGTGACGACGTTTTGAAAATAACCGTCACCCCCACTCTCGTCCCGAAAGCTGCCGACGATGAAAATAAAACAGAGGCTAAAGCCAAATAATTAAGTATCACCCCACATAAAAACCGAAGGCTAAATTTAGCCTTCGGTTTTTTATATGTTTAAAGAAATAAAATCCTTCTTTTTCTTAGGGCCTTCACTATTTCTGAAGATTATTCGAGTATAAAAGGCACATCTACCCGGGCCGGAGCCTCTATGGCCACTCCATCCTTTTCTGCAGGGATCCATGCCGGCATAACCGACACTACCCTCACTGCCTCCTTTTCAAGGTCGGGATCGATCAATTTCACTACCTTCACCTGTTTCAGCGACCCATCGGGCATCACTATGAAAGAAACTGTCACTATTCCTTCAACGCCATTCTCCTTCGCTACTTCCGGATATCTTGTGTTGGCTGAAAGATAGGCCTTCAGGGCTGTGTCGCCACCGGGATAGGTGGGCTTATCCCCGGCCTGAGCAATTAGAGAACCGAGTCCCAATATGGCAAGTATCATCAGCTTTTTCATAATCTTTCTCCTTTCTTTTCCTTTTGTCTTTTCAATTTGTCTTATCTTTTTGACAAACAATCCGATGAAAGGATTAATCCTCATCTAAGGGCGGCACCGAAATTTTCAAGGGCCTTGATGATTTTCTGCATCACCGCCTCTATCTGACGATCGTTCATCGTCTTTTCATCATCTTGAAGCGTGATAGCTATGCCGTAACTCTTCTTTCCCTCCGGGAGATTCTTCCCCTCGTAGACATCGAAGAGACTGACGTTTTTGAGCAATTTCCTCTCAGCCTTGGCCACTACTTCCTCTATAGCTTCGAAGCTGACATCTTTATTTATAAGCAATGCCAAATCACGTTTCACAGCCTGTGTCTTCGGCAAGGCTTTATACGTCACCCGATGGTCGACCACAAGTTTCATTATCTCGGTCCAGTTCAGACGTGCGAATACCACCGGTTGCTCAATCCCGAATTTCTTCAGAATCTTGGAGCTCACGATTCCCAACTCGCCTATTCGTTTGCCGCTTCGAGTGGCATAATTGAGACGCACATCCATTAGCTCGCCGCTATCTTGACTTTCCTGAAGGTTCTTCATCTCAACGCCAACCACTCTTAACAGGTTTTCAACCACTCCTTTAAGGTCGAAGGCCGACGACTCGATTTTCTGGCGGTTCCACGACGGAGCAATGTAATCTCCCGTGAGCCATAGGCCAAGCTCCATCCATTCCTCGAAAGGCTTCAAAGGCTCTTTTTCCGTTGACTCCACTCCGGGACGCCGACTATAGACGTTGCCAAACTCATAAAACCGAAGGTTGTCGGCCTTACGGTTTATATTATAGGCAATCGCCTCCAGACCACCATAGAGAAGAGTCCCGCGCATCACAGCAAGGTCTGAACTCAATGGATTCATAACCACTACCGTTTTGTCTAACGGCAATTCCTCGCTCCCTTCATAATAGGAGGTAGAGCTTAAGGAATTGTTCATGATTTCCATAAACCCTTCGCCCGTGAGCCGTCCGCTGACAAGCTCTCTCAATGAATAGTCACGATCAGTGGCGGTATGCTGAGAGGGGGAATAATGCATATCAGTGCCAAATTCCACATTATTGTAGCCATAAACGCGAAGGATATCCTCCACTACGTCGCAGGGACGGGTGACATCCACTCGGTAGGTAGGGATGGTGAGCTTCAATAAGTCAGCATTCTGAGCCTCTTTTTCCACTGTGATATCCAAGGCTTTCAGTATCGTCTCCACTATATTTTCGGGTAATTTTTTGCCGATGAGATGCTCGCAATATTCCAACGAAAGGTCAACCTTGGCCGGGAGTATCGGCGAGGGATAAACATCGGCTATTTCCCCGCAAATTTCTCCCCCTGCAAGCTCCTTGATTAAAAGAGCGGCAAGCTTGGCGGCATAGACTGTGATCGAAGGGTCGGCTCCACGTTCATAACGGAACGATGCATCGGTCGAGAGTCCGTGGCGTCGGGCGCTCTTGCGGATCCATGTCGGATGGAAATAGGCGCTCTCAATAAAAACCGAAGTGGTTGATTCTGTCACTCCCGAATCCATGCCTCCGAAGATACCGGCTATACACATCGGTTTCTTGGCGTCGCATATCATAAGGTCTTTTTCATCGAGCGTGCGTTCAACTCCGTCGAGTGTGGTGAACTTGGTGCCGGCCGGACAAGTGCGCACCACTATCTTCTCGCCTTCAACCTTCGAAAGATCGAAACAATGTAGAGGCTGCCCTATGCCCAGAAGCACGAAATTTGTGATGTCTACTATATTATTGATTGGCCGTTGACCCACAGCGTTCAGCAAGTCTTTTAGCCAAGCCGGCGATTCACTCACCTTCACATTGCGGATTGTCACGCCCGAATATCTGGGACAGGCTTCCCTATCTTTAACCTCGATTTCAACGGCTCCGTCAGTCCTGTCGGGAGCGACACTCTCAACGGAGGCCATCCTCACTTCGGGTGGCATTCCAATTCCCCCTCTCTCAGCCTCCCTGACGGCCAGCAGAGCCTTCAGGTCGCGAGCCACTCCAAGATGTGAAGCCGCATCGACGCGGTTGGGGGTTAACTCCACCTCAAGCCGGTAATCGCTCTCCACATTGTAATATTGGGCTGCAGGTGTCCCCGGTTTGATATCTTCATCAATCACTATGATGCCGGCATGCGATGAGCCAACTCCGATCTCGTCTTCGGCACATATCATGCCGCTCGACTCAATGCCCCGGATTTTCGACTTCTTGATCTTGAGTTCCTTCTCGCCTGCCTTCAAAACGGTTCCAACCGTGGCAACTACCACAGTTTGTCCGGCTGCCACATTTGGAGCACCACAAACAATTGTCTCAGGGCTCTCACCTCCAAGGTCTACGGTGGTCACGTGAAGATGGTCGGAATCCGGATGCTCTTCACATGTCAAAACCTTTCCTATCACAATGCCTTTGAGGCCTCCCGGAATGCTCTCCACTTCCTCCACATTGTCACACTCCAATCCCAGCGAGGTCAATGCTGCCGCAAGCTCTCGCGGCGTATAGTCGAAATCAATGAATCGGCGTAGCCATTTGTAAGATATGTTCATGCCTTTTGATATATGCTGTTGATAAGCTTTTTATATATGCTATTTATCTGCAAATTTATATAAAATTCAAATAGGGAAAAAGCTGATGGCTCTCGCTCCCCATCTCTACATCGGGAACGTGGCCGTGGGATTCCCGGTCTCCCCTCCTCCGTCGGGCCGGGGAGTGTCTTCCGGTTCATGTGAATGAAACCAATGAAGGTGTCTCACCAATTTAGAATCATATCCTCGGATATGGGAAAATACCCTCACTGTCATGTAGCTCGAATAGACTGCGATTATGATGGCGAGAAGAAAGGCTAGATCAGTGCCCATATTCATCACAATAAAGATAGACATCATTGGCGCCTCGATACATCCGGCCATAACCGCAGCCATCCCAAGGAGCACAAAGGCAGGTATCGGGAAATGAGTATGGAGCACTGTGTTGCTGAAATAGGCAAAGAGGAAACCGGCAAAAGCCCCGGCATAGAGGGTGGGCGCGAAATCGCTCGACACACCTCCGCTGGCATTGCAGGCCCCGCAAGCCCAGCATTTTATCGCCAGTATCAGAGCTGCCACCAATATCAGACCCCATGCCCCGATATGAAGCCCCGGGAAGATGTCGCCCCGACTCATTGCCTCAAACTGTGAATGTATCACATCCGACATCACCGGATAGCCGACTCCATAAAGGGCCGGGAATAGCATCAGGCTCACTCCCACTGTCAAACCTCCCAGGATATTCCTCTTCCAGGGATTCTTTATGTTGATGAAGATTGCGTCTGTTCGGTTGATAACGTTGGAATAATATAAAGAATAGAGCCCACACAAGACCCCCATTAACATCACGGCCCAATATTGGTGGGGATTCAAAGCATCATCCGGATAAAACTGAGTTGGAACATGGCAACCATTGCAAAGAAACACCATTCCATAAGACACCAGGCTGGAGAGCATAACGGCTAAAATAGACAATGTGCCGATCTCCATCTTCAGAAATTCCAAAGAGAAGAGCAATCCTCCCACCGGAGACTGGAATATCCCCGAAATTCCCGCCGAAGCTCCACAGGCCACCAACACTTTCACCAAGGGCATCTTCAATTGAAGCCATCTCCCAAGATTGCTCCCGATAGCTGCCCCCGATATTGCTATCGGACCTTCAGATCCCGCCGAACCCCCTAAGCCAAGGGTGATGCTGCTCCCGATAATCGGAGAATAAATCAAATTCCTTTTGAGAAGATACTTCCCACGATAGACCGACATCATCATCCGGGTGACACCATGCGTCAGGTCGGTGCGGATGATATAGCGGGTGTAGATGCCCGCAAGCACTATTCCAACGATTGGCACGAATATAAGCCACCAATTGATACGCCCGTCCTGGATGTGTCGAGTGAAAATATCAGTGGTGATAACGATGAGTCGGTTGAAGATATAGGCCGCAAATCCTGAAAAAAGACCCACCACTACCGCCAGCCAGAGAAGGAATACGAAGTCTGACATCGTGTGGCGATGCCAGTCATTAAACCTCTGCAGCCATTTGGGCAAAGGCCTCTCCTCCGGGGCTCCTTGGATCTCTTTGTTGCCCTCCGGAGAATTGTCTATTTCCCCATGCAGAAGGTCGGCAGTGCGCACGTCTTGCTTGGCCACCCCGTCGCTTATAATCGCCTGGATTTTCTGCTCAAGCTGGTCGCTCTGGGGTTTCCCTTCGGTTTCTTTAGCTCCCGAGGGTTCCTCAGGTTTTTTAGCATCAGTCGTATCCATTGTATGCTCCAACCGCAAATTTAGATAGAAATTTTATTAATTTTGCCATATCTTCTCCTTTTAGCATAAAAAAGAACCCGTCGGAATGTCGAAATTATCAAAAATAAATCAGGAGCATAACATCGCAACTCTTCCAAACGGTCTCCGAATTGTATTTGCCCCGCGTCAAGGCCTCGTAAGCTATATAGGAATAGCAGTCAATGCCGGCAGCCGCGACGAAGAGGAGCCTCATGAGGGCCTCGCTCATTTCGTGGAACACACCATTTTCAAAGGCACCGACAAACGACGCGCCTCCCAAATATTCTCTTGCATGGAGAGAATAGGGGGTGAACTAAATGCTTACACTTCCAAGGAAGAGACAATGGTCTATACAAATGCTCCGGCAGGATATGAGGAAAGGGCGCTCGAACTCCTGTCCGACCTTGTGGCCAACAGTCGGTTTCCTTCACCTGAAATCGACCGGGAACGTGAGGTTATAACCGAAGAAATCTATAGCTATCTTGACTCTCCCTCGGAAAGAATTTTCGACGAGTATGAAGAATTGGCATACAAGGGGAGCGGACTTGCCCATAATATCCTCGGCAATCCCCACAGTGTCCAAGATATCTCCGGGCCCCTATGCAGAAGTTTTATAGAACGTTTCTATCGGCCAAAAAACATGGTGATCTATTGTGTGTCGCCCCTCTCCGAACAAACCTTAATCCGAAAAGTGGAGAAACATTTCGGCCATATGACCGCCGCCCCTGCTCTCCACCACCGGACTCCTCCGCCGCCGTTGGAAGCCTTCGACGAGACCCGTGATCATTCCACCCACCAGGCAAATACAATTATGGGCACCAGAACTTTCGGGCGGCAAGACCCCCGCCGATTTGCCCTGTATCTGCTCAACAACTATCTCGGTGGACCATGCATGAATTCCAAACTAAACCGTGAACTGCGCGAACGCCGCGGATATGTCTACACTGTGGAGTGTAATGTAAGCCTCCTTAGCGACTCCGGAATTTTCTCCATCTTTTTCGGGTGTGACCCCTCTAACGTCAAGAAATGCCGGGCAATTGTGGCCAGAGAAATCGAAGCCCTCTGTGACGCTACCATGTCTCCCCGTTCCTTCGAAGCTATCAAACGCCAATATTGCGGCCAACTGATCACTTCGACCGACCACATCGAAAACCGGGCCATGTCGCTCGCCAAGAGTCTCCTTTATTACGACCGCATCCTCGACATCACTACCACCACAGACCGCATCATGGCCCTTCGGCCCGAAGAGATGCGCCAAGTGGCTGAAGACATTTTCGCATACGGCCTATCTGTCCTGACCCTCAAGTGAAAAAGCCTCAGAGAGTACTAAAGTTATAGCAATCCCTTGTAAAGATTCTTAGAAAAGGGTTGTAAATACTCGCTAAAAGGCTTTAGGCAATAGATAGAACCCTATTATTGTTAAAATAAAAGGACATGTCGTTTGTTTTTTAACATAAGATTGTTAAAAATGCAATAAAATATGTTCTACAACAAAAAATTTCCACTAAATCATTTGTAAACAAAAATAAAGTTGTAAATTTGCACCGTTTTTGATAGCAAAAAATTGTTTTATTATTTTAATTTTTCAAAAGAGATGAAAAAAGTATTTCTTTCACTTGCAGTTATTTTCAGCGTAGCGCTGGTAAGCTGCGGCGGTCACAAGGCTGCTGAAGAAGCACAGGAAGAAGCTCCTGTTGAGGAAGTTGTTGAGGCAGTTGCCGCTACTGACACAGTAAACGCCGGTACCGACTCACAGCAGATCGACACAGTAGTAGCCGTTGGCGCTGTTGAGGCTCAGCCCGAAGCTCCTGCAGCTAACTAATCTTTCGCTGACAGCAAGAAATAAGACAAAAAGCAAAAGCAGCCGATATTCTCCCGAATATCGGCCTGTTTTTTTCTACCCCGGATTCTCTTCTCCGGGAATAAAAATTAAAAGAGCCGGCTTCCTTTTGGAAACCGGCTCCTTTCTCTCAGTCGGGGTGACAAGATTCGAACTTGCGACCACACGCCCCCCA
>JAFLTU010000060.1 GCA_022509125.1 Muribaculaceae bacterium
CAGTTTAGCAAACTGTTGGTTTCAGCCACTCACCCATCCCTCCTGTTCATGATGTCAGGGCTTCTCTGAAGCGTTTGCAAAATTACGCAGAATTGTTTATTTCTCAAAATAAAATTTTAAAATTATAAAAGAAAAAACTTATTTTTGCAGTATAAATTGGTGCCGGCTGTGCCAAAACCCTGAATGCCGGCAAAGATGCAGACAAGATGAAGCATAGTCGCTCAAACAAATTTCGGTCGCTCCGGTGGTCCTCGGGAATTCAATTCCTTTTCTTTGCTGTTTTTTTCTGTTTCGCTGCGCCACTCATGGCAAATGAGGAGCCGGGGAATGTTTCCGCGGATCCCTCCGACATGCTGACGCAAAACTATCTCCGTAAGGAAAAATCGTTGAAGAGGGCAGTGACCCAATCAGACAGCATCAAAATCTTGCTGGATCTATATGGACTAAGCGACAAATTAAATCGCGACCGACTCAGGGTTCAAATAATCAATCTGGCTCAGAAGAGCGACAGTCAAGATGTCATAGAGAGTGTCTTGACAGAGCTGTCGAAATCTACCGACGACACTCGGGATTTGGAGCGACTGATCACCATTTCAGAGTCGCTGCCTGAAGACAGTGCAAAAGACCAGCTGCAGACAATCCTGATAATGGAGCAGGCCAAAGCGGAGGCTTCGGGGGTGACCGACAGCACGCTTGAGCGAGAGATGATGGATTATGCACGCCAAGGATTCACAATAGGGGGCGATCCTTACAAAGAAATTCAAAATATATACAGGGTGATGACATATCTGGGCTCAACTTCCCAAGGTCCCCTTTATTTTGAATATATCAAGCAGTTGGAGGCGTTGGTGGATCAGCTTCCGAAAGAGGATTACGACATAAAAAACCTGTTTTACACAACGGCAGCTCTTTTCTACACCAGGAAAAGGGATTATAAAAAAGCAATAGAGTTTGACAGAAAGCTTATCGCCGAGCTCGACCTCATGAAGGCCAAATATCCTGATCAGGAAAAAGCTAAAAAAGACTTGGATTATTTCTATTATGTGAGCAACCGCCGAATGCTCAGAAATTTCAAGGGGCTAACGCCCGAGCAGATTGAACAGGTTTATCAGGAGTGTGTGCGTCTGGCTCAAGAAAATGAGCAGGCAGCCGAAGAATTCGGCACAGGAGGCCTCACAAATTCCTATTATTATATGGCCACGGGACAGTATAACAAAGCTATCCCGGAACTAAAAAAGGCCTTGGCCAATCCCGGCATCAGCGATTTCCGAAAGGCCGAACTCCTCGGACATTTAGGCTATGCCTATCGAATGACCGGGAATAAGGATGGAGAGCTCGTCACTACGAGACAATATGCACAAATGCTTCTCAAAGACCGTGAGCAAATTCGCAACGATATGTATAAGGAAATCGAGTTGAGAAACTCTATCAATAAACTTATCGCCGATGAATATATGGCTCAAGAGCAGCAGCGGCAGAGCAATCGCGTGATGAGAAAGACTGCTATTACACTTGTCTACGTTCTTGCGGTTATCCTCATATTTATCACTCAGGCTTATGTGAGACTCCGAAGCAAAGTAAAACTTCTTGAGAAAAGTAACAAAAAGCTGCATAAGGATATAGAATATATTTTTGATGACGGAGTGCCCAAAGGGACCCAAAACCTGCGACATCAGAAAAACAAACTGAAGGGCTGACTCTAAAACTTGGGCGCCCTCTTATCCTCCCTCCCCCAGTTAAAAAGGTAAGTAGTTACCTTAACCAATCTCCATCAACCGGCTGCGGATAGCTGATCACAGCTACCGTTAACTGAAAACCAACAACTGATAACTAACAACCAAATAAGGGATGAACGATAATACTTATAACCATCAGGAAATAGAGAAAAGATGGCAAAAAGAATGGAAAGATAAAGCCACCTATAAAGTGAAGGAAGAGCCGGGGAAGAAGAAATTCTATGTGCTCGACATGTTCCCCTATCCCTCGGGGGCCGGGCTTCACGTTGGTCATCCTTTAGGCTACATAGCGAGCGACATTTTTTCACGCTACAAACGGCAAAAGGGATATAACGTGCTTCATCCGATGGGATACGACGCCTATGGTCTGCCAGCAGAACAATATGCCATACAGACCGGCCAACATCCTGAGAAGACCACTCTCGAAAACATAGCCCGCTACCGCGAGCAACTCGACAAAATCGGGTTTTCGTTTGACTGGGACCGCGAGGTGCGCACCTGCGACCCTGATTACTATAAATGGACACAATGGGCATTCCTTCAGATGTTCAACTGTTATTACGACACGAAAGAACAGAAGGCGCGTCCTATTTCCGAATTAATCAGCCATTTCGAAAAAGAGGGTACCACCAATCTCCATGCGGCAGAATCTAAGCCATTGAGTTTCACGGCTGAGGAATGGAAGAATTTCAGCGAGAAAGAGAAGTCGGGTGTCTTGATGAATTATCGCATAGCTTATCAGGGTGAAAGTATGGTCAATTGGTGTGAAAAACTGGGAACGGTTTTGGCCAATGATGAGGTAAGCGAAGGGGTCAGCGTCAGGGGTGGATATCCTGTGGAGCAGAAATTGATGACCCAATGGCTATTGAGGGTTTCAGCCTATGCCCAGCGTTTGCTTGAGGGACTTGACACGCTTGAATGGAGCGACTCTCTCAAGGAGACCCAGAAAAACTGGATAGGCCGCAGCGAGGGAGCCGAGATGAGATTCCCAGTGGTGGGAAAGGATCTGGCTCTGGAGATTTTCACGACGCGTGCCGACACAGCTTTTGGAGTTACTTTCATGGTGCTTGCGCCGGAGTCGAAATATGTGGATATGCTTGTGACTCCCGAACAAAGAGAGGAGGTTGACAAATATTTAGAGGCTGTGGCCAAAAAGACGGAGAGAGAGCGCCAGATCGATAAGAAAGTGAGCGGCGTTTTCACCGGAAGCTATGCCAAGAATCCGATTTCGGGAGAGGAAATTCCAATTTGGGTGAGCGACTATGTGTTGGCCGGATACGGCACCGGAGCCATTATGGCTGTGCCTGCCCATGACTCCCGCGACTATGCCTTTGCCAAACATTTCAATCTTCCTATTATTCCTTTGATTGAGGGAGCCGACGTCAGCGAAGAGAGTTTCGACGCCAAGGAAGGCCGGATGATTAATTCTGCCAATGAGAAACTAAACCTTAATGGATTGAGTGTAAAGGAAGCAATCGCAGCCACCAAGAAATTTATTGAGAAAGAGGGTATCGGAAAAGTTAAGGTGAACTATCGCCTCCGCGACGCTATCTTCTCAAGGCAGCGCTATTGGGGCGAACCCTTCCCGATTTATTATAAGGATGGCATTGCCACTCCAATGGATATAAAAGATTTGCCTCTCCAATTACCGGAAGTGGATTCCTATCTTCCCACCTCGAAGGGAGAGCCCCCGCTGGGGAGAGCTAAAAATTGGAAGACCCCGGAGGGCTACTCAATAGAACTATGCACGATGCCCGGTTTTGCCGGTTCGAGCGCCTACTATCTGCGCTATATGGATCCCCATAATTCCGAGGCCCTCGTGAGTCAGGAGGCAAACGAATATTGGCAAGATGTAGACCTCTACGTTGGGGGCGCGGAGCATGCCACCGGCCACTTGATTTATTCCCGCTTCTGGAATAAGTTTCTCCACGACATGGGGGTGGTGGCGAAGGATGAGCCATTCCGCAAGTTGGTAAACCAAGGGATGATTCAGGGACGCAGCAATTTTGTTTACAGGATCAAAGACACCAATACTTTTGTCAGCAAAGGTCTTGCAGACCAATATGAGGTCACTCCCATTAGGGTCGACATAAACTTGGTGAGCAACGACGTGCTCGACACCGATGCTTTTAAGAAATGGCGTCCTGAATATGCCGATGCCGAGTTTATACTGGAAAACGGTAAATATGTATGCGGTTATGCAATCGAGAAGATGTCAAAATCGATGTATAATGTGGTCAATCCCGATGATATTGTTGAGAAATATGGAGCCGACACTTTAAGACTTTATGAAATGTTTTTGGGTCCCATCGAACAATCGAAACCATGGGACACTAACGGAATAGACGGAGCCAATCGGTTCTTGAAAAAACTTTGGGGTCAGTTCCATAAAGCTCTCGAAGAGGAGCCGAAGCCAATGACGCCTCAGGAGCTCAAGACGATGCATAAGCTTATCAAGAAGGTGAGTCAAGATATCGAGAATTTCTCCTTCAACACCTCCGTGGCGGCATTCATGGTAGCGCTCAACGAACTCGGGGCCCAAAAATCGGCCAATCGTGAGACCATGGACATCTTCACGCGCCTTATAGCGCCTTTCGCTCCTCATATTGCCGAGGAATTTTGGCACAAGCTGGGCCATGAAGGAAGCGTGGCCGATGCCGAGTGGCCGGACTACAACGAGGATTATCTCAAGGAAGACACAGTGAAATACCCTGTTAGCTTCAACGGGAAGACGCGTTTTATGCTGGAGGTGGCTGCCGATGCTTCGAAAGAGGAAGTGGAGAAGGCAGCATTAGCATCTCCCGAGGCAGCCAAATGGCTGCAAGGAGGGACGCCCAAGAAGGTGATTGTGGTCCCGGGCCGAATAGTTAACATTGTTATTTAAGTTGAATCTCCTTATAGGGATAGGAAGGGTCGGAGCGCTCGATGACGCTGATAGTGTCGTGATAATTGATTCCGGCTTTCTGAGCCAAGAGAGATCCGTCGAGAGTCAGAGACTTCATACGAGCCTCCACCACAGAAGGGTGGAGGTTTCTGTTGATAGATGGAATCCAACGGCCGAGTCTCCAGAGCCATTCAGCCCAGGGGGCAGGAAGGTGAGTCATTCTTTTCTTTCCCCCGGCATTGGCCGTCAAAGCCTCCACCATATCTATGAATCTTACGGGATTAGGATCGGCTGCATTGTAGAGGCCACCAAGAGTATGGACAGCTTTTACGGCTTTGGCTACATCAAGAGCACATACAAGGCTTACCCTTGCATCATTACCTCTCACATGGATGTATTTTCCTCTCAAAGCATCATTGAAGAGAGAAAGGGTCTCTCCCTTGACCCCATTTCCAAACATTCGGGCCGGGCGAATGATGGAAAGGTTGACATCTCTTTTGACACACCAATCCCTGACCAATTCTTCTGCTCTGGCTTTAGACCGGCCCACGTTGTCGGAAGCCCAGGTGTTGGCTTCTTCAGAAACATTTTCTCCGGCATCGCGGCTGTAGACTCTATAACTGCTGATGAAAACCAGATTTTCGGGCACTTTGGATTCAAGAGCCCTTAGGAGACGTGAGGTGCCCTCTAAATTGAGCGCCATCGCATTTTCCTCTTCTTCCGATCCGGCAGCATGGACCACAGTAGTGAACGGCTCGGAAAGAGAATTGAAAAGAGTGTCCCAACCCTCTTCTTTAGTAAGATCGGCCACAAAGTCCGACTCCTTGCGAAGCCCGAGAGTCATTACTTTTTCTCCCTTAAATTCATCGAGGAGATATTGCCCGAGCATACCGCCGGCCCCGGTGATGAGTATCATGGTTTACTCTGTTTATTAGTTAGAATCGAGGTTGCCGGGTTTTATGGCTTTTGCAAGCATTATGAATTCATCGACAGACAGGGTCTCCGGTCGACGGCTTAGAATAGGATCTTGCCATAGGGGGGAATTCAAAGGGATAATGGCTGCCAGGGAGTTGCGGAGAGTCTTTCGCCGTTGGCCAAAGGAAGTCTTCACTATATTTTTAAAGAGAGCCGGGTCACAGCCGAGTTCCTTTCGCTGGTTGCGTGTCAGCCGGATCACTCCGCTCGTGACCTTCGGAGGGGGAGAGAAGACTCCCGGAGCGACGTCGAAGAGATACTGGCAGTCATACCAAGCCTGGAGAAGCACCGATAGGATGCCATAGATCTTCGAGCCTGGGGCTGAACATATCCTTTGGGCCACTTCCTTCTGCAACATCCCAGCCACCACCGGGATTTTCTCCATGTTGTCGAGCACTTTGAAAAATATTTGGGATGAGATGTTGTAGGGATAATTGCCTATGAGGGCGAAATCTCCCGGGAAAAGAGTGTCGAGATTTAATTTCAGGAAATCCCCTTCCACGACGTTTAGACTCGGGAACACCTTTCGAAGGAATTCCACGCTTTCGGAGTCGAGTTCCACGGCCTTTACCTCCCTTCCGCTCTGAATAAGGAATTGAGAAAGGACTCCCATACCAGGACCTACTTCTACCACCGGAATCCGCCCCCATTGCTTTGAACCGGCCGGAAGGTTGGCTTCCTCTATTGTAGCGGCGATTCTTTTGGCTATGTTGAGGTCGTTGAGGAAATGCTGGCCCAACGATTTTTTTGCTCTTACTCTCATTTCTGTTGCAAATATTCGTGGATAGCTTTAGCAGCCTTTCGACCGGCCCCCATAGCGAGGATCACTGTGGCAGCTCCTGTGACAGTGTCACCGCCGGCAAAAACACCCGGACGGCTTGTCTGTCCCGATTCGTTGGCCACGACACAACCGTGGCTGTTGGTTTCAAGACCCTTAGTGGTCTGCTTTATAAGAGGATTCGGACTGGTGCCCAATGCCATGATTACAACGTCGCAGTCAATGATAAAGCGACTGTCGGGTTTCTCCACCGGCCGACGTCTGCCGCTGGCATCAGGTTCTCCGAGTTCCATTTCGACACATTCGATTCCCTTGACAGAACCTGCTTCATCGCCAAGAATTTCTACAGGGTTTGTGAGCATTTTGAATACAACACCTTCCTGCTTTGCGTGGTGGACTTCTTCGGCTCTTGCCGGCAATTCGGCTTCGCTACGCCTGTAGACAATTATAGCCTCTGCCCCGAGGCGTTTCGCGGTGCGCACGGCATCCATGGCCACATTGCCTCCTCCCACCACCACGACTCTCTTCCCAAGATAGATAGGGGTGTCGTAGTTGCAATCATAGGCATGCATCAGATTGGCGCGAGTAAGATATTCATTGGCTGAAAAGACTCCGTTGAGGTTTTCGCCCGGGATGCCCATAAATTTTGGCAAACCGGCCCCGCTGCCGATAAAGACCGCGTCGAAACCCATCTTGTCGAGCAGATCGTCGATGGTAAAAGTGCGTCCAACCACAACGTCGTTTTCAAATTTAACACCGAGAGACTTAACACGTTCAACCTCCTGAGCCACTACTCCCTCCTTGGGGAGACGAAATTCAGGAATGCCATATACCAAGACTCCTCCTAATTGGTGGAGGGCTTCAAAAACTGTGACCTCATAACCATATTTGGCGAGGTCGGCACCACAAGCCAAAGATGCGGGACCGCTCCCTACCAGGGCAACCCTTTTGCCGTTTCTTTCAATGATGGGCTTTGGAAGTTGATCCTGATGGCGTATGGCCCAGTCGCCCACATATCTTTCGAGCGAGCCACAGGCCACCGGTTCCCCTTTTATACCCAGTATACATGCTCCCTCGCATTGTTTCTCCTGCGGACAGACACGCCCGCAGACACTGGGCAAGGAATTGTCTTCCGAGATAATGGAATATGCCCCGAGTTCGTCGTGCTCTGTGAGATGATAGATAAACTGAGGAATTTTAATATGCACCGGACAAGCCGCCACACAGCGTGGTTTAGAACAGTTGAGGCAACGAGTCGCCTCTTCGTAGGCCTCCGCGGAGTCGTAGCCGTGGCTGACCTCTTCAAAATTCCGGGCTCTAAGTGTCGGGTCTTGTTCCCTGACTTTCACTCTGGGTTTTTTCACGTTAGCCATGGCAATTGCATTTATGGGTTTCGGGATCAGTTTTGGGATTGTTTTTATACATATTCTGCCGACGCATAGCCTCGTCGAAATCCACGAGACTTCCGTCGAATTCCGGGCCGTCGACACAAGTGAAGCGGGTCTGGCCGCCGACACTTACTCGGCAGGCTCCGCACATGCCGGTGCCATCGACCATCAGAGCGTTGAGCGACACCACCGATGGAATTGAATAAGCTGCGCATGCCCTTGCGGCAAACTTCATCATAATCATTGGCCCGATTATGACGCAGCGGTCGTATGTTTTGCCTTGGCGCTCTATGAGGTCTTTGAGCAGTTCCGTGACATTGCCGTGGAAACCTTCAGAACCGTCGTCGGTGGCGAGAAAGACATTCCCCACGCGCTTCATTTCATCTACGTAGGTGAAGAGGTCTTTTGTGCGAGCCCCAATTATGACGTCGGCCTCCACACCTTTCTCATGGAGCCATTTCACTTGAGGATAGACGGGGGCTGTGCCGACTCCTCCTGCTATGAAGAGGATTTTTTGACGTTTGAGTTCCTCGTCGGGGAGTTCAAGAAGGTCTGAGGGATTACCAAGCGGGCCTGCGAAGTCGTCGAAATAATCTCCGGCATCAAGGGCATTGATCTTGCGGGTAGAAATTCCGATAGACTGGGTGACAATGGTCACAGTGCCTTGTGCGGCATCATAGTCGCACACAGTAAGGGGTATGCGCTCTCCATATCTGTCGGTGCGCACTATTATGAATTGTCCCGGTTTCGCGGAGGCGGCCACCAATGGAGCCTTCACCTTCATCTCCACAATCTGTGGAGCCAGAACTCGTTTTTCAACAATCTCAAACATTTGTCAAGTTTTTTATTGAGGGTTAGCCGGACTCATCCTCTCTTTTCGGGGGAAGGCATCGATCATTGAGGAAGGGGTGGCATTTATAATTTCAATTTTTTTCTTTCGTGCATAGTCAGCTATGTCCCAATAGCTTTTAAAGGCAATAGTCATACTTCCCAAGACGTCGTGGAGTCTGAGACCTTTATATGTTTGTCGCACCCGTCGGTGTTCCTCCTCGTTGTCTTGATAGAAATGAGGTTGGATACTGACCACGAAATTCTCCTTGTCGACATCGAGGGTCTTTGTCCATGAGTGGTCGGCACCGCAGAGATATATTTTTTGGAATCCGAGTCTAATAGCTTCCATGATGGCAGGTATAAGCACATTTCTGGGTCTTGGCATTCCGAGACCCGCAGAGAAAAGGAAATGTGAGAACCATTTGAGTCCTTCCACCGGGGTTAGATTGAAATATCTTAGATGGATATTGCCGGCATCCATGAGAAGCGGGGTGGCGAGATGCTTGAATTTAGAGGGAATAAGGAGTGTCATGTCCCAGGAGACATTTTTCAATGCCTGCCAAAGCCTACCTACATTTGGATCGGAGGCTGCTGCATTGAAGAAATGGGCGTCGGCCAGGATATAATATCGGGGTCGGAGACGAAGGAATTCCGGAGTCAGGGCAGCGAAATTGACACACATCAGGTCGTGAGCCAGGAGCCAGTCGGATTCAGCGGCGAGAGTGGCAGAGAATGAGGGGCCGTTACCGATGATAATTATTTCCCGGCCCCTGCCTTCAGAGGATGAGAGTGAAGCACCTCTTGACAAAATACAAACCTTTGCCAGGGATGCCAGGCTATTGCAGAAGTCGCTTATCGACTGCGTTAATCCTTTTTTACCCATATATAAAAAATTCGGGTAAAGATAAATAAAAAACGGCATGCTGGAAAACATGCCGCCAAAACAAAATTATGAAAAACATTCAACGCTAAGCTGCCAAGCAGCAAGGTCTTTAATCATCCTCCCGAGGAGGGGATTTTTGAGCCTCTTGTCGGATTCGAACCAACGACCCCGAGATTACAAATCACGTG
>JAFLTU010000061.1 GCA_022509125.1 Muribaculaceae bacterium
AAGAAATTCGCCTTGAAATTATATTATTACGATCCTGATCATCGTCCCAATCATAAGATTCTTGAAAAAATACGCCGGCTCGGAGGTAGCGGACTATTAGTGCCTATAGTGAGTCACGGCGAATGGAACAATCCTGACCTTCCCGGAGAAAAGAATGACTATGAGTTGATGGAATTTTGTGAAGGTGGGTCCCTTGATGGTGTAATTCTAGAAGGTAACGAGAAGGCCCTCACGGAAGTAGCGGTTAAAATGGGAGCTGCCATTGACTTCCTTGCAAAACATGGAATCCTCCACCGGGATATAAAACCGGCCAATTTCTTTTATAAAGACAAAGCCAAGACACAGATAGTGTTGGCCGATTTTGGAATTTCAGTGGAATGTCCGGAAGGTGGATTTGTCAAAATAGACGAGATGCGTTCGCCCGTCTATGCCGCTCCGGAATTCTATACCAATGTGCCCGGAGAACCCGCCGAGGTAGGTGTAGAAAGTGATTACTTCTCTTTGGGTGTGGCTCTTCTATGTCTTTGGATGGGAAAGGCGAAACTCACAGCCAATGAATCCAAACTTCTCCGGGCCAAATTGAATGAGACATTACCGATGCCAAGTGACATGTCTCATCACATGGTGTCACTTTTAAAGGCATTGACACGCCTTAAGATGAGCGACCGAGCGAATTTCGAGGATATAAAGAGATGGGTGAAAGGAGAAGACCTGGACAACGAAGGACAAGGAGACGTGAATACAGGTTTCCAGGTTGTGTTTAATTCCGCCAAAAACCAGGTGGCTCACTCTCCCGCTGAACTAGCCCATTATCTCCTGGAAGATAAAGTTTTGGGTAAGAAATATCTATATTCCGGCAGGGTTACGAAATGGCTTGAGGAAACTGGCAGAAACGAAATCGCTGTAAATGTTGAAGAGGTGGTAGAAAAAATCTATCCTCGGAATCAGGAAGCAGGACTGATGACTATAGTCTATATGCTCGACCCGTCGATGGATTATGTAAGCCCTGAAGGAACCCACATGTCTGATCCGGCTGAAATTTCAAAATATGCCATCAAACATTTACATGAAATGAAGTCTGAAGTGCTGGAAGATGATACCAACCTTAAGATTTATTTCAAAGCATTGAAGTTAGATAAGGTGCTTGATCAATTAGATGATTACCTTATCGATGATAAATTCGATACGGGAGATTATGATCTTAATGCCTATCTCGCTGCTTATTATCTTGCGGAGCAGTTTAACGACCTTCCACTACCGGTTGAAGTTAACGGCACTTTTGAATTTGCCTCAAGTATTGAGGAACTGTTTGAATTTATCCAAGAAGATGGTGGGTATGTAAATGATACGAATGAGGCTATGCTTAAGTCTCCCGGGTTTATTTTATGGTTGGCCTATAGAGATCCGGCATTGGCAGGTAAAATAAGAAAACTGATCGACAGCAGTAACGAGGATGTAGAATCAATTTATTATCATTCCGACTCTCCTTTTAGAATTCTATATGAATTGGATCCCAATGTAGATGTTGATTTTAATACAAAAGAAGATTCGGGGAAACGAGTTTATACAATTCAAGAGGTAGGAGAATACCTATCCAATTTACTCACTGATTGTCAGACCGGAAAGGATGATGACGGCATGTTGGTGGCTTTTTTCGAAGATATGGACGGTAGTTATATCGGAGATTATTTGCGTGCCCGAGGGGAAGCATACTTTAACTTCCTGAATTGGAATAGATATTGTATGGACGTTGAAAATGAGGAAAACATTCAAAAAGCGGGTCCGTATGACACAGTGATAGGAGCCTATAAGTCAGTGGCAGGCTTTTTAGGTAAAGCACCGACTTATACTTTGGATGGGAAAGTAATTGATTCGCCTGACCAATTGAAAAATTTCCCTAAGGAAGTGGTGGCCAAAGCTTTGGGAGGAGATAAGAATGAAATGCCTACCGGCGATGGAACTCCCGTGGCATGGCTTGATGCTTGGTTAACAGTCTTCTTTCAAGAGAATCCGAAATTAGATCTTTCCCCAAAGTTCACCTATGAAAAGGAAACTGCTAAATATATAGAATTTATAAGCAAGTTAGATCCAAAGGATTATTATGCCCAGAGATATAACAAAGCTATCAAACAGATTGACACAGCTTCTAAAAAACTTGAAAAGAGCGATAAGAAGGTAAAAAGAAATAGAATTTTCTTCCTACTTTTTGCCGGGATACCCACTCTGATGATATTAGGGTTGTCGTGGTTTTTTGCCATTCCTGAAGTCAATCCGATCTCAGGTAATTTCTTGGCGACATGGCTGATTTGTTTCATAGCTTTAGCTATATGTGCAGGCATTTTGTTTGAAGGTTTCTTCGGCTCTTTGTTGCCCGGGGCGATTGGAGGGTTGATAGCGGCTGCTATAGCATGGGCCGGTTTTGCCTGGTTCCCTTCAGTATTATATTTCATTGTCGGAGCTTTAGTCTTGGGAGGCGCAATTTTCTCGGTTGCCTCTCTTTTCCGACGTGATAAGGTAGACACCGGAGGTCAGGTAATTTCGGGGAATATGTTTGAATATCGTCAGTTAGATGCCTTATATTTCACTTTTAGGGACACAGATGAACAAAACGTTGAAAATGCCCTAACTCTCTATTCGCAACAGCAGAGAAGTTATGACAAGGAAACCCGGAGTGGCATGGCATCTGTCGGTTGGTTCTGGGCAGCGCCAGTTTGGATGGTTTTCTTTATCTGGTTTTTTGCGACACCGGAATTAAGTGGCCATTATTCATGGGTTTATGGAAGAGTCGGAGCAGAAAAAGTTGTTCCCGGCAAATGGGTGCTTGGAACTTGGGAATTTAAAATAGGCACCGGCACTAAGATTGTATGCAATATTGATTCAGTGGAAAATGGTAAAGATATATATGGCACCATTAAGATAGGGAGTCAGGCTCCTGTGGCCGCTGTTGGGTATGTAAGAAGTAAACACGACACCATACCTGAATCTTTTAGCTTCAGAGTTGAGACAGGGGCTTATAACAAACAAAATCTTGATGCCAATTATAATCCAAGAAAAAAGGAATGGACAGGCCTATATTACGACAGAAAGACTATTGGATATGATGTCATATTCCTTAAAACCCCTATGACAAATTCTGAGTCGGCTCCAAAACCTTCAACTTCATCACAAAAGCAGACTCCTGCAAAGAAAAAAGAAGCGCCGATTATAAATATTGAACAACCAACGGAGGAAATAATTATAGAAGAAACCCCTCAGGAAATTAATGAAGAAAAACCGTCTTCAAATAATATTCTCTGTGAAGACACAATGAAATAATAAAAACTAATGGTAATGAAGAAATATTTTCTAATTATAATTTTAATACTCACAGGTATTTCTTATTCCTTTGCTGATACGGAAACACAAAAATATGTAATTTCAAACAAAGCAGGGAAAGCAAGGTTTGTTCCAGTGGAAAAGGAAGGTGAAAACTGGAAATGGATAAAGTCGGAGCCTAATATTTACCTCGAAAATGGTATTGAAGTAACTGGATTCGAGATAAAACCGGATAAATCCTTAAACTATTCCGGCACTCCCTATATTAGCATGGAATCTTTTATAATCGAGCATGAAGGGAAATTTTACGTTGACCCTTTTCCCAAAAAAGATCTAAAACCGGTTAATGAAAATGGGGAATTAACATCAGGATTGGGAATAAGAAATTATCTAAGTAACACGAAACTTGGTGATTTCTACAGGACCCCTTTACCGGGCTTACTGGCACTTCTATGTGCCTTTATATCCGGCACAATTCTCATTTCTCTCGGAGTTTTCCCCAATGTGACATTTTTAATGAAATGGGTGTTCGTTCTTCCTTTATGTGTCATTTCTTTACTTGAAATAGGAGCTGCTATTTCAGTGGGTACTGATGCTGCCTGGTGGGTGAACCCGGACGATGTGGGATATTGGATAGCGACTCCTCTACTCGTGCCATATTCTCTTGTCGCTGCCCTGATGATATTCTCTTATAAATTATATGGATTCATAGGACGTGTTGACGGAACTGCAAATACAATTATCACTGTTTTGCTTATTATAGGAACCGTATTGACTGTGATATCAGCAATATTTGTGGTTATCAATTTCTTATTTTCAATCTGCCTGATGATAGCGGCCGCTTATCTATTTAGAGGAATGGACGTTAAGAATGCCGATGGCAGTGTAACTAATATAGGTCCGTTAGGCACCTACAAAACAGACCGAAACGGAAAAACAACGCATATTAGATGATGAAAAAGTGTGATAAATGTAACAAGGATAACCGTGAAGAAGCAATCTTTTGTCGCTTCTGCGGTGAAAAACTTCCGGTGGTAGAAGAAATTACTGTCACAAAGGGAGGTAGAAGGAAAATAAAACGAGAGAAAAAGGATGATCTCGATGCAATCATAGGCCTTGATCAAAAGAAAGAACAGATAAGAGAATTTGTTACGACTATCCTTGCCTTAATGAAACAAAGAGGTAAGTCGGTGTTGAATACTTTAAATTCAAATATACTTATAACCGGGCCTACAGGAAGTGGAAAATCACATTTCAGGGATGCTATAGAGGATTATTTTCTTAATAAGGGCATCGTGAAATTAGAGGAAATGGACTTTTATACCTCATTATCCATTGACCAACTTAATCTTGCAGAAAAGCCATTGCAAATGTTAAGTCTGGATGATGCAGATAAATTGCTACCCTCCGATGGTTCAGATGATTTGGTCGGGACACCACTGCATTATGTATTCTCTAATATGAGAAACAAATTGGTGAATACCGATGATAAAATGATTGTGCTTATGACCGGAGGGCCGGAAATGGCTTCTTTCGTGGAAAGAAATCCTGAAATAAAGAATCTTTTTGCAAAACATATAAAACTTGAGGAATTGACAGCATTGGAAGTGGCTGATATTACAGAAGCAATGTTACTCGAGCATTTTAAACTTCCACTAACTCAAGAGGCATATGATAAACTTGTGAGGGTTATAAATTATGAAAGAAGAAACTCAGTAAAGTTTGGCAATGCTCATTTGGCTTCCTCAAAAACCAATGATATCGTGATGAAAGCCACAATGCGTGGTAAAGGGAAGACTCCAAAAGAGATATTACCGGAGGATATAGATGGTAAAGAATATGTTCCAAAGACATTGGATGAAGTGATGGGCGAATTCGACAAATTTGTAGGAGTCGATGAAATCAAGAAGACTATGACCGGAATTGTTGATTCCATCAAGTCTTTCCAGAACCTTCATCCTGACAAGACATATGAATTAAAAGACCATTATCTTTTCTTGGGAAATCCCGGCACAGGCAAAACCACAATGGCGAGAGTATTTGCCGATGCACTCAGTGCAATGGGAATTCTTGCCTCAGGGCAATTGATTGAGGTAGCGCCCAAGGATTTAAGAGGTCAGTATGTGGGACATACGGGCCCGATGGTAGATGCTGCTTTCGATAAGGCAATGGGGGGGATCCTCTTTATCGATGAAGCATATAACATGTGGAACGGTTCGGATGATCAATTCGGGAATGAAGCAGTGACGGTTATGCTAAAGAATATGGAAGACCGTAAAGGAAAACTTGTTGTGATTCTTGCGGGTTATCCCAGAGAGATGGATTATTTCATTGAGAATGCCAATCCCGGGTTGCCGTCGAGGTTCAATGAAACCATCTCTTTCAGGGATTATAAGGGACCGGAACTTACTGAAATAGCCAGGAGAATGATTAAATCTCAGGGTTACTCCCTCGACGAGAAAGCCGATAAAATGATCGACAAGTTTTTCGAAAAGATGTATGTGAGCCGTAAGAAGGATTTCGGAAACGCCAGGGATGTGAGAAACGTTGTTGATAAGGCAATCAAGGTTCAGAACACCAGAGTGCAGAAAGCTATCAAAGAAGGAGGGTTTGACAAGAGTCAGGAATTTGTAATTACAATGTCAGACATCAACGGAAATGAAAAACAAGCGAAGACTGTTGACGAAGTAATTGCTTCAATGGACGACCTTATCGGAATGTCAGACATCAAAGAGGAGATAAGAAAACTTGCTAACGTGGCGATGGTCAATCGGATCAGGATGGAACGTGGTCTTGGAGCCGCAGCTCTTCAACCTGTGAATATAATCCTAACTGGAAATCCGGGTACAGGAAAGACCACAATTGCAAAACGTCTTGGAGAAGTTTTACATGCAGCCGGAGTCTTGCCCACCGACAAAGTGATAGAGCGTGAGGCCAAGACTATACTTTCAAGTTATATCAACGCATCAGGTCAAAATATGGATAAGGCAGTGGATGAGGCAATGGGGGGAGTTCTTTTCATCGATGAAGCATATAACCTTCTTCCTCATCCCGGAAGCCTGAACAACACGGGTAACGAGGCGCTTGACGCCTTGATGACCCGAATGGAAAATGATAAAGGGAAGTTTGTCGTGGTGATTGCCGGGTATAAGGATAGGATGGAAGACCTTATAAGACGAGGTAATCCCGGCCTTATGAGCCGTTTCAACAAGAAATTCCACATTGAGGACTATGATGCCGAGGCTTTGTTTGAAATCTTCAAGATGAATGTCGGGAAAAGGAAATTTACTCTCACTCCTGAGGCAGAAAATGCATTAAAGGAATATATTCAGGAGATGGTGGAAAATAAACAGGAAAATTTTGGCAATGCGCGAGAGGTGGTCAATCTGCTTAATGAAGTGGTGGAGCTTCAAGGTAATAGGATAGCGGCCGACCCCTCCATAATTGATGCTGATCCCGAAGCGCTGACTACTATTGAGGCAACTGATATTCCTAAGTTTGACAAACCGCAATAAAAGTAATTATGAAGGAAATAGAATGTCCGTCGTGTGGAGAATTGATACCCGACGATAGCAAATATTGCGACCAATGTGGCTCGGAATTGCTGCAATGTGTGAATTGCGGGACTCTTGGCACTGATGATTTTTGTTCTGAGTGTGGAAATCCCATGGTGTCAAAAGGCAAAGCCGATAATCAATCCGCTCGAACTGTCACACCCCGTCAGGAAGAAAAAGTTGTTGATGATGGAAACACCACAATAGGGTGTAGAGTTCCGGTAAAAAGATTAGTTTTGAAAGCCAGGAAAGGGAATTTCATACTTCGTCCGGAACATGAAGCAATAATCGGCAGGAGCAACAGCCCTTACGAACATCTTCTTTCAGATTGTAATCTGATTTCACGCAGGCATGGTAAGTTTGTGAAGCAGGGAAGAGACTGGTTTATAGTCGATTTTGGAAGCACCAACGGCACTCTTATCAACGATGTGGAACTGCAACCCAATGAGCCGATGAGATTGCGTGAAGGTGATATCGTAGACATTGGCACTTATATCTTTGATGTGATTGAAAGATGAAGGAGCTGCCTATATGGAAAATAGCCTATCGTGCCATAAGCGATGTAGGCTGCATCAGGAAAAATAATGAAGATATGGCCTATGTGGCCGGTAAACTTATTCGCGACGGAGAGACAGAAGGTGAGATAGACCTTACGGAGAAACGGCCAATAGTGGCATTTGCAGTTGCAGACGGAATGGGAGGTTATGAAGGGGGAGAGGTTGCCTCAGAAATAGCGTGTCGTTCCTTCAGCAGTTTTATCAAAAAAGGATTGCCGGAGGAAGACAACGATGCCATGGATGCAATAAAGCAATGGGCTGTTAATGCCAATAATCTTGTTTTGGAGACGGGTAAGTTGCGACCTGAGTTAAAGGAGATGGGCACCACCTTTACCGGAATGATAATTAATAAGGAAAGTCTTTGGATTATCAACATTGGAGATAGCCGTTGCTATAGATTGAGAAACGGCATTCTAAAACAACTGTCGACCGACCATTCCGAGCGTGAGCGAACTGGAAATCAAAATGTCCCAAGTAATCTGATCTACAATTTCTTAGGAAATTATCCTCAAGACTTCTTTTCCGATATCTCCATCTATGAACCCTTGGTCGGTGACTGTTATCTGTTTTGTTCCGATGGATTGAGTGATCTGGTTAATGATGAAAGTATTGAAGATTATTTTTTTGAACCTGACAAACTTGTGGAAATTGCTAAGGAAGCCGGAGGAAGAGATAATATAACCCTTATAATAATTCAAATAGATGAGCCCCTTGAAACATGACCCCATAGAAGACACGGCTGAGTTTAAGGCAGTGATCAAGAAAGTGGAAAAGGAATTAGATGAACTATTAAAAGATAAGCCCAAAGGGATGGGATACTGTCATATTTATTGGTATGAGAAAAAACGGATACTCAAAGAGAAATATGGAATCGAATGGAAGAGTCCGGCATTGATGAATCCGCATGTGAGGTTTGACTGATAAGTTATGGTATTGTCTGACAAATTTTATGATATTCTGGCTCTCGAAGATGAAGACCCAAAGGCCACAGAGAAGGCGGCTGAATTGGTCTTGAAAGCCCCTGTTACGCCTGAAAGCACCGGCTTATTAGCCATGATGTATTATGATGGAATAGGGGTGGAGCAGGATTTGGAAAAAGCCTTTGAATATGCCGAAGAAGCGGCTAAGGGAAATGACGGCACAGCCCTTTATTTATTAGGGCATATGTGTGAAAATGCCGAAACTCCAGATCAGGAATATGGTGGCCCACGCCAGAAATATGACCATTATGATGCGGAGGACTTTATGGAAAGATGTAGTCAAACCGACAGCCGCTGGGCTAAGGCAGCACATCTTTGGCTCGGAGATTTTTTTATGGATATGGCAAAAGGAGGGGATCCTGAAGTGGCTATAGAGCACTATGAAGCCATCGGAGAGGATAATGCAGAAGCGGCCGGAAAATTAAGTGATTACTATTATGACCAATGGTTTGTCGATATGGTGATACCGGAGGATTACAGAACAAAGGAACTTGCTGAAAAGATTTTCCATTGGACCCAGGTGGCTGTTACTTTAAATCCATATGACTATTCTTACAGAATGGGAGCCCTTTACGCTGAAGGAATAGGGTGTGATGCTGAAAAAGGATTCCGGTTGGCACGTAAATATTGGGAAGATGCTTACAGTTTTGGGGACTGGACGGCCGCTGAATCAATCGCAAATCTATATGAAGACCGGCTTGAGAATCTTCCATCCGATGCTGATGAATCAAGGCGTCAGAACCTAATCAAGCATATAAAATCCTGGAGGGAACTTGCTCAACGGGAACGTGAAAGGCAATGGGCACAAGAACCTGATCCTTCTATTGATGATGATTAAAAAGTAATTCCAGTTGTCTTGGTAATAAAAACAAAAGGATTAGGCGTCATCCCGACAACTAATCCTCTAACCTTAAATCTAATACCATGAAAAACACG
>JAFLTU010000062.1 GCA_022509125.1 Muribaculaceae bacterium
TACCATCACGTGGTGCCCTGCTATCGGCTACTACAATTGGATAGAACGCATAGCCCTTGCGGCCATGACGCTGTAATCTGATTCTTGTTGCCATAAACTTTTTGCGTGTTTTTTATTTGCGCTGCAAAGGTAAAGAAATTTTTCGACAACTGAAAAAGTTTTTCTCTGTTTCATACTAAGTCAGCACCTACGGAACCCTCCTCTCCCCTCTTCCTTTGGGAGGATTATTAAGATTTTGTAACTTTGCAACTGTAAATATGCCTTATGGAAAATAATGAATTGCTATCGAAATTGGATGGGTTTGACTCCCGTTTTGAAGAGGTTGCCACGTTGATTACCGATCCTGACGTCATTTCCGACCGAAAGCGGTATGCACGACTGACCAAGGAATACGGATGGCTGCGCAAACTGCTGGATGCTGCTAATGCCTACCGTTCTATCATTAATGAAGCTGAGGAAGCAAAAAACCTGCTGGCTGAAGATGACGACGAAGAGGTCAGAGAGATGGCAAGAGAAGTTATAGCTTCGGCTCAGGTAAAAATCCCTGAGATGGAAGAGAATATAAAATTTCTTCTTATTCCTGCAGATCCTGAAGACTCCAAAAACGCCGTGGTTGAAATTCGAGGAGGCACAGGAGGGGATGAGGCTGCCCTTTTTGCCGGCGACCTTTTCAGAATGTATCAGAAGTTTGCCGAACAAAAAGGTTGGAAACTGGAAGTGAGTTATCTGAACGAAGGGACGGCAGGAGGATATAAAGAAATCCATTTCAATCTCACAGGCGAAGATGTCTATGGGGTTATGAAATATGAGAGTGGAGTGCATCGGGTGCAGAGGGTGCCGGCCACTGAGACTCAAGGGAGGGTTCACACTTCGGCTGCCACTGTCGCAGTTCTCCCGGAGGCCGAGGAATTTGACGTTGTAATCAACGAGGGTGCCATCAAATGGGACACTTTCCGGTCAGGAGGGGCCGGAGGTCAGAACGTGAATAAAGTAGAGTCAGGGGTCAGACTCCGTTATATGTGGAAAAATCCTGTCACGGGAGAGGAAGATGAAATTTTAATTGAATGCACAGAAACACGTGACCAGCCCAAAAATAAAGAGCGGGCTTTGTCTCGTCTTCGCACTTATATATATAGTAGGGAACGCCAAAAATATCTTGACGATATCGCAAGCCGCAGAAAAACCTTGGTTTCCACCGGCGATAGATCGGCTAAAATCAGGACCTACAATTTTCCACAGGGCCGTATGACCGATCATCGTATTAACTACACTGTCTATAATCTCTCGAATTTCATGGATGGCAATATCCAGGAATGTATCGATAAGCTTGCTGTGGCCGAGAATGCGGAAAAACTTAAAGAGGCAATCCTTTAGGGGTTATTTGAGTTTAATATCTAAAACTATCCTTTGACAAAATATTTTTAACGGGATGAAAAAACAAAGGAGTGGAAATTGCCTAGTCAATCTCCACTTCCTTTTTTCTCATCTCCAAATCTCAAATATTTAAGCACTAAATATTAACTATTTAACGCTCCATTCCACTCCATTTTTAGTGTCTTTAATATCGAACCCTAGGTTTGATAGTCGGTCGCGTATCAAGTCGGAGGTGGTCCAGTCTTTTTGAGCTTTGGCATTCTTTCGAATTTCCATCAATAAGTCTACAGCACCTTCGTAGGCTTTAGTGGCGTTTCCTCCCTCTGATTCCGATCCGATATTCATACCCAAAAGATTGATCAGGAAAATATCGAAAAGGTTACGCAATTTTGTTATGTCATTTTTCGACAGTTTCACCTCGCCGGCAGATGCCGAGTTTATTATCTTTGAGGCATCGAAGAGGATGGAGATCACTTTTGGCGTGTTCATATCGTCGTCCATTGCTTCATAGGCCAAAGACATAAAATCAGGCACCTCGATTGTAGATTTTTCAGCAGGCAATAGAGATCCCAAACGACGATAGGTATCGGTCAGTTTCTGCAGAGCTTTTTCCGAAGCCATCAAGGCCGGGTAGGAAAAATCGAGCAATCCGCGATAATGGGCTTGAAGGATAAAAAATCTTATCACCATTGGCGAAACAGGCCCTTCAAGAAGAGGATGGTCACCGGAAAAAAACTGCTCAAGGGTTATAAAATTGTTATAACTCTTTCCCATCTTTTTTCCATCGATGGTAATCATATTGTTGTGCACCCAATATTTCACTGCATCATGACCTTGGGCAGCCACACTTTGAGCTATCTCACATTCATGGTGGGGGAATAGAAGGTCAAGCCCTCCTCCATGAATGTCGAATGTCTCTCCTAAGTATTTCTCTCCCATTGTGGAACATTCAAGATGCCATCCCGGGAAACCTTCTCCCCAAGGAGATGGCCAATGCATGATATGTTCCGGTGATGCTTTTTTCCAAAGAGCGAAATCAAGGGGAGAATGTTTTTCATCTTGTCCATCGAGTTCCCTGGTGGCCGATATCATGTCGTCGATATTGCGTCCTGACAGCTTTCCGTAGGGATGGTCCTGATTGTATTTGGGAACGTCGAAATAGACGGAGCCGTTGCTTTCGTAGGCATATCCGGCCTCAAGAATTTTCTTGATATATTCTATCTGTTCGATTATATGGCCGGAAGCATGAGGTTCTATACTGGGAGGTAACACATTGAGCCGCTTCATATCGTCATGATATCGGTTGAGATAGAATTGCACTACCTCCATCGGTTCGAGCTGTTCGAGCCTTGCCTTCTTCTGGATTTTATCTTCCCCGTCGTCGGAATCATGTTCGAGATGACCAACATCAGTGATATTCCTGACGTATCTCACCTTATATCCCAAATGAGTTAGATATCTGAAGAGAGTGTCGAAGGTTATTGCAGCCCGGGCATGTCCCAAATGGGCGTCGCCATAGACTGTTGGCCCGCAGACATACATCCCTACGTGCCCCTCATGGATAGGCTCGAAAGGCTGTTTAATACGACTCAGTGAATTATATAAGGAAAGATTGCTTGCCATATCAATTGTTTCCGAAGCCGGTCATCTTATTGCCGCCACGAGGAGTGATTTCTCCGAATTGGGCCTCATATTTTTTAATATTATCGTTGAGGGCCATCAAAAGTTGCTTGGCATTTACCGGCGACATGATAATGCGGCTTACCACAGGAGCCTGGGGCATTCCCGGAGCTGTGTAAATGAAGTCGATCATAAATTCATTAGGACTATGGCCGATCATTGCAAGATTGCTGTATCTGCCGTCGGCTATCTCCGGACGCAACTGTATCTGAAGTTGGTTCTTGTTTTGATTTTCGTTTTCCATTTTCAATTATTTGTTGTTGATTTTAATGCAAATTTAATAAAACCCCTCTCATCTGCAAAGTTAAAAGTTGTTACCCTCCCTTAGGTCAATGAAGACTTTATCAAGAATTTTGCCATAATGTTTTATGATTTATGATTCGGGATTAAAAATCCTTGAAACAATACCTATAAATTGAATAGAAAACATATATAATCAACAGATAATCAACTACCTTAGCTATTGTTTACATTTTTTAACACTTAAAAAATACAATTGTTGGAACAATTTCAAAACGGGCATCGTTATATTTATAAAAACAACAAAAAACATACTGCAATGAAAACTAACGAAACATTTAAAGAGAGAGTTTTAGGACTTCAGTCTAACTTATTAAGTTTTGCATATCAACTCACAACAGATAAAGAGCAAGCCCGTGACTTATTACAGGATACCACTCTTAAAGCATTAGATAATGAGGAAAAATATGTTGACAACGTAAACTTTAAAGGCTGGATCTTCACGATAATGAGAAATATTTTCATCAACAATTATCGTCAGACAGTTAGAAAAGCCACCGTTATCGATCAAACAGAAGACCTCTACCATTTAAATATCTCTCAAGACTCAGGTTTCGAATCTCCGGAAGGCTCTTTTGCGGTTAAAGAAATCACAGCTGCTCTGGAAGGTTTCACCGACGACTATCGTATCCCCTTCAACATGTATGTAGCAGGATATAAATACAATGAAATAGCCGAGAAAATGGGACTTCCTTTAGGCACAGTTAAAAGTCGTATCTTCTTCGCACGTAAAAGACTTCGCGACCAGCTTCAAGATTTCAGATAATTAAATTTAGCTTAATTTAGTCATTTAAAAATATAAACAAACCGGCTCAATAGAGTCGGTTTTCCTTCGTATCTGAAGATATAAGGGGCAGCTTAATCAATGCGACTCCAAAGTGAATGAATAGGTATATTCACCTATAGGGGGGTGAGATCAATGCTTTCCCCAGAAAATTTCATCGAAAATTATCTGCCAACTTTTTTTAACAAAAATTATTATTTTAATTTTTTAATTTTGAATGATTTTTGGAAATCTGTGCATTTAAAAAGCAAAAGTCAAATAATCAATTACTTATAAAAAAAAATAAAATGTTATCTACCGAATTAAAACAGGGGGGATCCTACTCCTTTAAATTAATCAAAGAGCAATCACAAAACAAATTCTTTAGGGTCAAAACCGACGATGATCAGGAATTTAAGATACTAAAATTTAAATTTCAACAAAACCAGCCGCTTCCTGATGAGATTCAATGCTATGTTAAATCGCTCTACCCTTTAAGCCTGTCGCAAGACATATCTGTCCATGTAGCCAATTTCTATAAAGAGGGGGAGGAATATAGTTTCATAGTGAAAGATCATATTCGGGAAGACACATCTCAATATGAACTTAAAGATGAACATGGGCTCTGTTTCAAACTTAGCAATTCCCCTGTGCCTCTCAGCAAGGGCACCAGAGTGAGATGTAAAGTGCTTAAAATAAAAGATGCCTATGTCAACCTTAAATATGTCAGCAATTTAGGAAGCAAGTTTAGTCTTGATTTCCATAGTATCCCTCAATGGCTCCATCTTCTTAACCTTCGTAAACATCCCGCTAGGTTTTATGAAAGGATGTTGAGAAAAATTCCCGTCTTAGACCCGGCCTATCAGAAATACCTTCACAGAGTGCCCGGTTGGACTCTCGATTTGCTGCAGATCTGCACAGCACATATCACTGAATGGCTGGTGGAGTGCCGTGACGACCTCAAAAAGCTACGAAAGATATGCGAACGTCTTGAATTAGGAAAGAAACTTGCCCTTTACATGGTGCAAGAGTCAGACTTTCTTAAGAAATGCAGCGATGAACATCGCCATATGCTTCAGGAAAGATTATCCAAATACGTAGAACAATTCGAGCAATACCATACGGCCGCAACCATGATTCTTGAAAAGAACCATGTGGCATATATCGACCGGATGTTCCGCCGGCTAAAAAATTCTGGTTACCTCTATCGGCCCGATGAACAGATCACAATTATGATGACCATTCTCAAACTTCGGCCCGAACTCATCAACGACCGAATGGGGGAACTTTTTGAGGCGCTGCATAACTGGGACCTGGCAAACTGGATGGCCGAACCTTTCAGGGGTGCCTTGGTCAACCAGTTGCAACTATTCATAGAAGAAAATTCGGAGAAACTTAACAAGATGCCGGCAAATGATTCGAAAGACGACAGTAAAGTGATCGTCAGGATGATACTTGCCTTGGCAATCCAGAGAATCCTTGCCAACGACAAAGACAACATCGACTTAAACCTCAACCGTGCGAAGCTCTATAGATATATATCCTATCTCTCACCATCCGATGTAGACACTCTTTTGGAAAAGGGAGTATTCGCAATCCTGGGGATGGATTGGCCAAACGAATTCACCCTTCAAGAAACCGACTCGCCTACGCTTCTTTTTGCCAAAGCAGCCCATCCGGCCAATCCGGGAGAAGAAAAGGGGATCGTTTCAAAATCTTATATAACCTCGAAAGCCGAATTAATATTGACGGCCGACCGTCTACAACTGATAGGGGTCGGAGCAGACCCGGATTCAACCGTGGTGCCCAACAATATGTTCGACTGGTTGAATCCATCGATCTCCATTATTGACTCAGTGGGTTTCCCGGCTGCCAAAAAATCTAAAGATATGAAAGCTTTAGGGAAATCATGGAACAGCATTGCATGGTCGCTATTCGGAGGAAATGAAACCACCCTTGAAAGAATAGAAAAGCAATATCCCGAAGAGGGCGACGAGGTTATGGTCAATATAGACAATGTCAGAATAGACGAGACTGCCCCGGAAAAACAACGACTCCAGTTTCATTGTGTAATCAAAGACGATTCTTTTTTAGGCGATGGTTGGATGCCTGTCGATCCTCTCCACATGGTTGGATGGTTAAGCTCAAAAGATATCCCGGGCAACTACGATAAATCACTTGATTTCGCTAAAGATGCCGACGGCAACGACCTTCTTTTCCCGGCAACAGTTCATTTCAAGCAAGATGGCTCTTTGGAATTCAGCATGAAGCGACAAATTGATGAGTATCTACTTGAAACCACTAACCCGGGGATGGAATCTGTGGCATTCGTGACCCATCTTGACCGAGCTAACAATGCATGGCTTTGTCTTAGCGAGACGGGAGCTACTTATAAAGTGGCTTGCGACGATTCCACAGAATTCTTGAATGAAAAAATGATTTTGCGTGTGAAATATGTTGAGCAAGACCATTCACAGACTACTCAGCAATTTTTCATCGGTGAACTATCGGAAGACCAGACAAACCTTCCTTTGGCAATGAAGAAAGGGACATGTTTGTATAATCTCATGCAATCTATAGGAATCCCCGATGAAGAGGAACTCCCCTATCAGGTCATGGAGAGCGAGCAAGTCATGTCGGAAGAAGAGCTTGAGGAACTTATTTATATCCTCCAAAGAAAAGCCTTTTCCGAGACCGACGATATCAAGGCCTATAATTATTTGGGACTTGCCTCCCTGCTTTGCCGTCTCGCCGACAACAAGGCCATGGAGAAAGAGATTTCAATCCACATGAGACTTCTTGAATTTTTGCAACATTTCAGCAAAAACAAGCGTCTTGACTTTCAAGAGGTTAAGGCCTTCAGCGAGGAAATCAAGGGGACATCTCCGATGTTGGAGCGACTTTATACGCGTATAAAGATTGTAGCAGGACTCGACACCCCTGAAGAATCAAACAATCTTTGGAATATTAGTCGTAAGCCGAGAAATGAGACAGAGGGGAAACTTGCTTCATTGGTCTTGTCGTTCAATATGCTCCCCAAAGAGCTTGAAATAGCAAGAAATCCTATCATTGATGAAATTTCTGAAATCCTTAATATTACCACCACTATTTCTGTGGCAAAATATTACGGCGACGAATCTCAGAACACCGAATTCAAGAGCAGCATGATATTTCCGGCCGGTTCAAAATTCCGTCCCGATCCTCAAAAACAGCTTTTCGAGCTGGCACAGACTGTATGCGGCTTCATGAATGCCAGGGGAGGAAAACTTTATATTGGTGTAAACGACCAAGGATATGAGACGGGACTTGACAACGACCTTGCTTACCTGAAATCAAAGGGAGAAAAACCGACACTCGATCGTCTCAATCTTTACCTGCAGGATTATCTTCACAAAAAGCTTCCGGCTTATGCACTGCCACATATTGAAATATCTTCTGTGCCCGACTCAAAAAAGGGAGTGATCATGGTAGATGTCAAGGCTGTCAGGAAACCGGTGGAACTCGACGGAACAATCTATGTCAGGGAGAGCACGTCTACAAGACCGTGGCTTGGGGATGCACGTGAAGAATTCATCAAAAACCGACCCTCCAACTACGACTATCTTCTTGCCGTGTGGGGAGTGCCGAATCCATATCTGCAAGAGACTGAAGAAAAGGCAGCCCAAGAACTCGAAAAAGAGCTTGCAAAAGACTCAGTCCTTCAAGAAGATACTAAACCATCAACCTCAAAGTCGACTGCCTCTGTTGCTATCGAATCAGACCAAAAAACCAACGTCACTCTTCAGACGGGAAGAGGGCGCCATAATGTGCTTCATTATTATGACGAGCATTATGTCAGTCCGGCTTTCTATATTTATTTCAATCCCGACCAGACAATGTATGTCTCCGTGGAAGATAAATATATCGACCACCACAATAATCCTGAAGAATGTATCCTCGCCTTGGCTGTGAAAGACTATGAAAAAGAGGGAAGCCTTATTGTAGCATTTGAAGATGATACCACCGGCACTATCCCAATGGATGAAGTCAGCTCACTGACACAAATGCAAAATACACGTCTAAAATACGGCTCAGGAATCAAATCCGTCAATATCGGCAAGAAGGAAGATTATCTCTTAAGCGTAATAAAAGCGGCAAGCAAGTCGCTCTATTATAGGCTTGACCGAGTTGACCAACTCGAAGAGGGCAACATCAATGGAGTCTCCACAAGGATTCTGACAAGTCTGCCTCATAAGATCTTGCATCAAGAAATAGTTTCAGCCGACAAACTTTCATTTTTTGACAATGAAGCTATAAACAAAGAGAGCAACGTCTACGGAGTTTCGGTTCCTATGGGCGATGGCACACTCAACGATCAGGAACGTATTGAAGAATTGTTGAAACCGCTCGTAACAGAATAATAAACCGGCAACTAAAAAACCGGTGAATAAAAAATGGCACAGTATTTGTGGAATAGAAAAAAAAGATTAACTTTGCACTAAGAAAGGCCGAGGAAGCCTTTGGGCTTCCTCTTTATCCTTTCGGGAATTGCCTTGTGGTGTAATGGTAGCACACCGGATTCTGGTTCCGTTTGTGAGA